>JAHDCS010000066.1 GCA_020629755.1 Flavobacteriales bacterium
TATTAAAAAAAGAGATCAAAAACCGGGCAATGTCTATCTTGGACTGCCACATCGCTTAGATAGGCCAACTTCAGGACTAATTGTTTTTGCCAAAAGCTCTAAATCCCTAACAAGGCTCAATAAACTCTTCAAGGAAAAAAAAGGCATCCAAAAAACCTACTTGGCCATTGTTGAGCATTTACCAGATAAAACGCAAGGGCAATTAGACCACTTTCTGTTAAAAAATGAGAGACAAAATAAAAGTTATATCACCCAAAATCAAAGCAATGGCAAACACGCTGTATTAAACTACCAGCATTTGGTTAGCTCTGAGCGCTATCATCTTTTAAAAGTAGATTTACGAACAGGCCGACATCACCAAATCCGTGTGCAGCTCTCACACATAGGATCTACAATTAAAGGCGATGTAAAGTACGGCGCCAAACGCGCTAATAAAGATTTATCTATAGGGCTTCACGCGTACACATTATCTATGATTCATCCGGTGCAACAAAAGAAAATGTGTTTTAAGGCCGAACTGCCAAAAGATAATCTCTGGCAAGCATTCAACCATCTATTGAAAGACATAGAGCTAAAATTTAATTAGCCTTTTCTAACTTTTCATACAGCTCTTGATCTCTTATCTCTAAGTCTTTTTCTTTTGTTTTTTTATCTAACTTATGTTCCGTTTTATCTTCTTTTTTGAGCTGTTTTTCTTCTTTGTGTACTTCTTTTTTAATGTCTTGAGTGTTTTCTTCTTCAAAATGATCAATCTCTACACCAGCCTGTGAATGAATATTTAATTTTTCGTTTGTAATGAGCTCTTTATTTATGTTTTTTGTCGGAAGGATACCAAAAAGCACATTTTTGTTTTTAGTATCATGATAATCCTCTAAAATAACTGTTTTTAGCGCATATTTCTCATTAGAAATGGATTGTGTATATCTGGTTTTGCCTTTTGAAACTAATAAAAAATCCGAATAGGTCATCACTTCTGAATAGGGCTCATGTTTTGACCAAAATACCTGATAATGACAGTATTTATTTAAGTGAACAGCCATGTACATATTGCCGTGTCCAAATGTCTTTTTTTTATAAAGTAAATACCCTCCGTCAATAGAATCATTTTCGTGTGCATGTTTTTTCTGTAAATGCCAATGGTGCTTTTCCATATATGTATTCAGCTGTCTTTGAGTGGTATAACTCAAGATTTTAATAGGATCTTCTTCCTGGGCACTGAATAATAACGTATAAAATAAAAATGTAAATAAAGTAAACGGACGCATAGTATGTGTTTTTTAAGTCTTTTACCCAAAAATAGAATTATCTTTATAATATGAGCCATGCGCTTCAACATATTTCCTGGCAATTGTCTTCTGGACACAAGATTCATGCTCAGATACATTCTACTGTTTCAGCCAAAGCAGTGGTGGGTATTGCGCATGGTATGGGCGGACATTTTGGTCGGTATAATCACTTAAGAGATCTTTTGCTTAAAAACGGCTATCATGTAGCTGGTTTTGATCAATTAGGGCATGGGCGTTCTGAAGGCAAGAGGGGAGATACCCCAAAATACGAACTTTTGGTTGAAAATTTTTCACTTTTCACGCAAAAAATAAAGAGCCTCTACCCAAAGCTTCCCTTGGTTTTATTTGCCCACAGCATGGGCGGAAATGTTCTTATAAATTACCTCTTACAATCTCCAAAACAAGTAGATTTAGCTATTGTATCGGCGCCATGGATAAAACTTGTACAACGTCCAGATTTCATAAAAATTAGAATCGCCAGGTTTATTGCCAAGTTTCATCCGTCCTTTTTATACTCTCTAGTACTTAGAAATCAAGCCCTAAGTAGAGATAAAGAATTCTTAGAAAACTATTTTGAAGACAAGTGGTGCCACAGTAAAATATCGATTCGTTTTTTCTTTAGTATGGTACAGGCTGGTCGAAGAATTTTAAAAAATGCTCCGCAATTAAACATTCAAACCTACCTTTATCATGGCACTAGTGATAAAATCACCTCTCACAAAGCAAGTCAAAAATTTTATGACCTAGTGACCAATAAAAACATAATTAATTTTGATTTGTTAGACGGTGTATATCATGAGCCTCATAATGATTTAGGAAAACAAAAAGTGTATTCTAATATATTAAATACAATCAGTCAGAAATTAGGATTAGACTTAATCGCATGAACACTTTTAAACATATTATTTTTTTTCTGCTAATTACAACCACTATGCACAGTCAAAATTTTGAAGATATCACAGACCAAGAATGGCGCGAACGTCTTACTGATCAAGAATATCATGTATTAAGAGAGAAAGGCACACAAAGAGCCTTCAGCGGAAAATATACAGATTACAAACAATCTGGCACCTATCATTGCAAAGGTTGTCATACAGCTTTGTTTTCATCTAATCACAAATACGATTCAGGCTCTGGATGGCCTAGCTTTTACGATGAAATATCTCCTGGAGTAATTCAAGAAAACAAAGATACTTCACATGGAATGATCCGCATAGAAATCATATGCGCAACATGCAAAGGGCATTTAGGACATGTTTTTAAGGATGGGCCTAAACCTACTGGGTTAAGATACTGCGTTAATTCCATCTCCTTGCAATTTAAATAGAAAGAGTTCTTTTCAAAACCTCAAATTTTTGTTCCTATTAAGGCGTTTTTTTGAAAGGGCAAGCGCAAGCTTGAGCCAGCATGTGGGAAGATGCATACTAGTGTATGTGAGGATTTTTGGATAAAAAACAACGAAAATAGGGGCAAAAAGGGAAAAAAGGGGGAGATAAGTATTCCTAAAAAAAAATGTGCTCACCCACAATACGCACAATATTTTGATGTAGGATGGTGAGAAAACCTAAACTCATCAAAATAAAGCCTCTTAAAAAACAGAACTAATTGGCTCTCAAACGCATTTATATGTTCTTTTGTTAAGACCTTTTGATCACCTATTTGTAAATCATAAGATTTTCGTGCACTATTTTTTAAGCTTACAATTCTAAGCTGGTAAGTATAGGCTTTATGCCTATGATTTGAAAAATAAAGATACGCGTAAAACATAAGTTGAAATGCTTTATTTTTTGTTTCATTAAAAAGCATAGCTATATCGGTCACCACAAGTTCTTCGGGTTTAAAATGACCTGTTTTAAAATCAATAATTGTAATGCAATTATCTTTAATTTCAACCCTGTCAATAACCCCTTTTAATTGTATCTCTATAGCATTAACTTCCAAAACTGTAGCCATCTCTATTTCTGCCTCCAAAAGATGAATAGACGTTTTTTTAAGTTGTTTTATTTCACTTGAAATGAAATTTTCAATTGCATGTGTAAGCAGCTTTATTTTTATTTTATCTCTAGAATTATTTAGATAAAACAACGAATACCTCTTTAAGATTAACGCCTGTATAATCCCCTCTAAATTTTGCAAAGCATCACTTAAAAGAGATGCTTTTATGTTTTGCCCAATCATAGGCGCATAAATCAAGTAAAGCACTTCATGTGCAATCTCGCCTATTTTAATCGCATCAAGTTCTTGAGTTTGTTCTTGAGCATTAAGAGACAACAAGGTTTGGTATAAAAAATTTAAAGAACAATTAATCAACCTTATACAGCTTGAGGCCGAGTATCCTTTCAGTGCCAAGGCCTGTAATTGTTCTCTAATAAATGGTTCACTCGAAAGATATGTTTTTTCTATCTCTTCTTTAGAGATCAGAGTCTCATGATGATTAATCTCAGTATATCTGATCGCAGGCAAAGTCTCTGAGAGGTGTTCCATTTGCAAAATATATCTGCTTTTTTGCATTTGCCCTCCAAGGGCATCTTTACCTTTAAGATAAAGTAAGTGCACATTGCTTGCTTTTTGAATCAACCGGTAAAAATGGTATGAAAAAATCGCCTCTTTTATTTTGTATGTCGTGAGGCCAAACATTTTCTTAACACCCTGAGGAATAAATGAATTTTCAGATCTATACATAGGCAAATGTCCTTCATTTAAAGACACAAAAATCAAATGCTCAAAATCAAGCAATCTAGTTTCAAGAAGCCCCATGATTTGAATTTGATCTTGTTTTTGGCTAATTAAGGCAATGTATGTTTGTCTGATCTGTTGCTCTAATAAAGAAAAGAGAGTGTCATAAGGCAAAACATACGTATATGAAGAGATTTTTTTGCTTAAATTTTCACATAAACTCTTAAGTAAAGAAAAACTTTCTTTCTCTAAATCACCTTTGCTTTGCTCAAAATAAAAATCAGAAAATAACACTAGTAAATCATACAAGTTACAAATGCTTTTATTTTGGGTGGATAAGCTTAGAGGATGATCTTTTCTTTTCAGAAAAAGACCAATTTCATGTACCGAAATAAATCGTTTATGCTTCAAATAATTTGCATGAATCTTATCTGTAAAAAAAGCATCTTGGTTAATGTGTAAAGGATGATTAACAAATCTTAAAAAATCAGTAGAAGAACATTTATATTCTTTATCAAAAGAAGAGATAAGCCTAAAAAACAACACACATAAAGAATAGGCTTGCGTGTGGTGTAAGCTTAATCCTAAACTTGCATTTACATATTCCTTTTTATCTTTAAAAGCACTTAAAATTGATGGTAAAATAGACTCATCGCATACAATAATTGCCGCATTGGTATACTTCTCTGTTATACCAGGTAAGTCTTTGGCCATATCATGGTTGTTTTTGTAACCAGAAACGAAAAATGCTTTTTCTTTCAGCGACAATGCTTCAGAAGGTTTTAATGCACCAGTATTCCAATTCTTATGCATTCTATATCTTCTAATAAAATGCCCTGCAATATTTTCTTTATTCTTAACATACAGTTGATCGGCATCAAATAAAATCTGCGTTTCATTAGATTTATGTAACAAATCAATGATTTTTTCTTCTGCTTTAGTAAAAGCATTAAAGCCAACAAAAATCACTTTTTTATTTTGCATAAAAGGTCTTTTTGAAGGTCTAGCTTTAAGCTCTTTCACAAGTGCTCTGAGCATAAACCCTCTAGTACCCTTGCTTTCTTTTACAAAAGACGCTGTTAAAGCACTATAATAAATTTTTATTTCTTTCCAGAAATGGAGATATTTTTTTTGGAAAGGGGTTAATTCTGATTTATCTGGTGACCAGGCTTGAGTGGCAAAATAATGCTCGATATAATTAAAAAAGTCATCCGCGTCAATGATTTGACTATCTAACTCGTTAAAATCTTGAAGTAAAAAACGACCCCATTTTTCAAACACTTCAAAAACATCTGCCCTCTCTGCCTTAAGATCTTTGTAAACAGCATAAAATTTTAGGATAAGCTCTGTGCTATCCATCACAGAGATACTAGATAAATTTTGGTAAAAGGCATTGATGTCAATGGTCTGTGGCAAACAAATTGCTTCAGTATTTTTTTTCTTTAATTTTTGAGTAAAAAATTGAATAGACCTTTTATTCGGGAATACGAAAAGATGATTTTCATGAGCACTTAGTTGACTTTGTAAATACTCAACAACCTGGTCTAGAAAGGGCCTGTTATTTTGTGACAAGAACGGTGTTTTCAATCTATTTTCATAGCTTTACAATTCAATTTAAAAAGAATATAATGATAAAAAAATCATTTTTGTTATTTGGGGTTATCTCCACAATCATTTCTTGTTCTGGCTCAGAAGAACAAAAACAGTTAACTCAAAAATATGCCATTGAAGAACAAGTAGATCTTTTTTTAGAAACCTATAATACAAAATATCAAGATTTACTCTATCAATCAGCTGAGGCATCATGGACCTTAAACACAAAAATTGTGCAAGGCGATAGTATCACCTCAAAAATTGCCGAAGAAAAAGAAGAAGAATTCGCCGCCTTTACAGGAAGCAAAGAAAATATTGAAAATGCGCAAAAATTTTTAGCGCAAAAATCTATGCTTTCAGACCTTCAAATTAAACAGTTAGAAACCATTTTATATTTTGCCGCATCAAACCCTGAAACTATTTTAGAAGTCGTAAAAAAGACCATCAAAGCCAATACCAATCAAGTCAAAACGCTCTTTGGTCATTCGTTCGTATATAAGGGTAAAGATATTTCTACAAATTTCATTGACAGTGTACTTAGAAGCTCTAAAAATTTAGACGAGCGCCTCTCAATATGGAAGGCAAGCAAAGAAGTAGGAAAAGACTTAAAAAGCGGATTAGTTGACTTAAGATCCTTAAGAAATCAGTGCGTACAACCTTTGGGGTACAAAAATTACTTCGATTATCAAGTCTCAGATTATGGCTTAAAAAGTGCTGAGATGATTTCTATTAATCGTAAGATCATCCAAGATATTTGGCCATTATATCGAGAGCTTCACACTTGGGCTAGATATGAATTGGCTAAACAATATGAGGTCTCAGTACCAGATTTATTACCAGCGCACTGGCTGCCCAACCGTTGGGGGCAAGATTGGACTTCTATGGTCGAGGTTAAAGGAATTAATATTGATGATAAGTTAAGTCAAAAAGGACCAAAATGGATTGTCGAACAAGCAGAACAGTTTTATGTCAGTTTAGGATTTCCTGCTTTACCTGAAAGTTTTTATGAAAAATCAAGTTTATATCCTTTGGCTGATTCTGTAGATTACAAAAAAAACAATCATGCTTCTGCCTGGCATATGAATAATGCTGAAGATGTTCGCTCATTAATGAGTGTAGAACCTAATACAGAGTGGTGGGAAACAACTCTACATGAACTAGGTCATATATACTATTACATGACCTATTCAAATGAAAATGTACCCATCATTCTTAGAGGCGGCGCGAACCGCGCTTACCATGAAGCTATTGGTAGCCTTTTAGGTTTAGCGTCTTTACAAAAACCTTTTTTACAATCTTACGGATTAATCTCAAATAATGTACAAGTAAATGACACCCTTTTGCTTTTAAAAGAAGCCTTAAATTATGTTGTGCTTATTCCATGGGCATCGGGAGTCATGACAGAATTTGAATACGCTTTATACGATCAAAATATACCACCAGATGCGTTTAACAAAACATGGTGGAAACTCAAAAAAAAATATCAAGGCATCGAACCTAATGAAGAGCGCTCTGAGTTATATTGTGATGCCGCTACAAAAACGCATATCAACAACGATCCGGCGCAGTATTATGATTACGCCTTATCTTATGTGTTATTATTTCAATTTCATCAGCACATTGCCAATACCATCTTAAACCAAGATCCGCACCGCACCAATTACTATGGCAATAAAAAGGTCGGCGATTTTTTAAAGGAATTAATGAAACCCGGAGCTACTGTTGATTGGAGAGAAAATCTAAAAAATAATATAGGCACACAAATGAGTGCAGAACCTATGTTAAGCTATTTTGAACCGCTTATGGATTATTTAAAACTTAAAAACAAGGGGCGACGCTATACCTTACCTGAAAAAATTTAAATGTGCACAGCATAAGTACACTTAAGGCATTTGATAGCCACGGGATATTTGTTTTAAAGACCGCTCACTCATAGCTATTTCTTCAACAAGTTTTCTCTTTTTAGACGCCATTTGCAACCTGTTTTGGGCATCGATGTTTAGCGCGCGCTCTTCAATTCTTTTAAGCTCAGCTTTAGTGGTTTTAGTCTGTAAATCTCTTATATCAAGTCTTTCTAGTTTTTCTTTTAATCGCAAAGCTTTTAATTCTTTATAACTCAATTCTTTCGGGACCTCTGCGATAGGCTGTTGCTTTTCTTGTGCCTGATCTATAACCGATTCTTGTAAATCCATATTTTCTGATTCTTTATCTGTTTCAGAGATCTCATTTTGAGCTACAACTTTTTGTTCTTCTATTTTCTTGTATGAATAAGATGTTTTATTTCCACTATAGTTTGTAAACTTATCTTTTTCTTTATTGTAAGCGATTTTAGCTTTCCCTCCTGAAATATAAACCACTTTGAATCCTTCTCTTTTTGGCACAAGATTGATTGATAGCTTATACTCATATTCATACTTTTTCATCTCTTCGATCAAAGAAGCATCTACATCTAAGCTATAATCATCATAATTATCATCTGAAATTACAACTTTATAGGTATGGTCATAGGCCAAAGAAAACACTATGTTGCCATTATTCGATGCATGCGTAGCTACTGTTTGCCCCTGTTTAAAAACGGTCGCCTTACAGGAAGAAATAGGCTGTTGTGATTGATCTTTAATTTTGAGATTCAACACTAACTTAGTAGCAAATACATGAGAAGAAAAACAAATAACAAATAAAAAAAAGGGTAGTGTATATAATTTCATCTAATAATTTAAGTTGATTTGATCTTAGACCGTTAAACTAATAAAAGTAAAAAAAAGTTACAGTGCAAATTTTAGTCTACTTTTCTGTCCACGGCAATTTTTTTAAGATAAGCCAAGGCACTTTCTTTATTGTTCTCTATCAGACCATCTAAAATAGCGTCTTTAATTTTCTTTTTGATATCACCAACCTGTTTTGATGGCTTAATTTTTAAAAAATCAATAATCTCTGTGCCGCGAATTGGAGGTTGAAAATTCTTAATGTGATCTCGTTGTTCAAGATGTTCTAATTTTAACTTTAATGCTTTTAAATTTTCTCTAAAACGAGATACTTTTTTTTCATTTTTTGAAGTAATATCACAATGGCAAAGCAATAATAAATCGTCAATATGTTCTCCTGCATCAAATAAAAGTCTTCTTAAAGCAGAATCAGAAGTGTTTTCTTGAGTGAGAGGGATAGGCCTTAAATGCAGACGCACCAATTTTTCAACATAAGATAAAGCACCGTCTAAAGGCAACTTTAAACGCTCAAAAATGGGCTTTACCATTTTACTCCCCAAATCTTCGTGTCCGTGAAAAGTCCAGCCATTCGTGGGCGAGAAACGTTTGGTTTGAGGCTTTGCAATATCGTGTAAGAGAGCGGCCCAACGCAACCAAATATGAGAAGATTTTTCAGCCACATTATCCAATACCTTAAGCGTATGAATAAAATTGTCTTTATGCCCTACATTTTGAATTCTATCTACTCCTTTTAAGCGTGTTAATTCAGGAAATACATACTCTAAAATACCTGTTTTATCAAGAATATAAAGCCCTTTAGAGGGTTGGGGGGATGCTATTATTTTTTGCAATTCATCCGTAATTCTTTCTTGTTTGACAATTTTTATTCGGGCACTATTTTTTTTTATGTGCTCAAAACAATGCTCTTGAATTGTGAAGTTTAATGTGCAGGCAAATCTTGCAGCACGCAACATCCGTAAGGGATCATCATAAAATGTCTTGTCAGGATGAGAAGGCGTTTTTAAAATTTGATGTTGTAAATCAGATAATCCATTTAAAGAGTCTTTAAGTGCAAATTTTGGCTGCCTAAGTTCTATCGCTAAAGTATTGATGGTAAAATCTCGCCTTAAAATATCATCTTCAAAATTAGAAGGGGTCACAATGGGGTTTCTTGATGTTTGTTGGTAAGATTCTTTTCGAGCCGTTACAAATTCGTAATGTATCCCATTCGCTTTAAAAGCCGCTGTGCCGTAGCGTTTATAATGATGGATTTTCTGAATGCCGTAATGACTGGCTACGATTTTAGCCAAAGCATGAGCATCCGCATCCGTCACAATATCAATATCTTTTGAAGGCCTTTTTAGGATTATGTCCCTCACAAATCCCCCAATAACAAATACCCTAGCATCAAATTCACAAACAATCTCATTCAGTTTTTTTAACTGTGCGTGTTCATTTATAACTTTCAAAATCTCTGTGGTATTCTTCAACATATAGGATTAAGGTCTGATTATTTTAATCTCACCATTATCTTTTAACGCGATAAGACTTGAGGCTTTGCCTGAAGATACAAAGTCAGAAGACACAATAAAATCTACATTAGAAGAAATTTGCTCAGAGACTTCACTGAGTTGCTTTGGGGGCTTTTCTCCACTGGTATTTGCAGAAGTAGAAATAAGCGGTCGTTTTAGGGCTTTTAATAACGCTTGACTTATCTTATTTTGAGTGATTCGAATAGCGATGCTTTGATCTTCTCCACATACAATAGACGGGAGGTTGATTGACTTTTGATAAATAATGGTAGTAGGTTTATGGGAGCATGCAATAATATCATCTGCGAGTTGTGGCACATTTTCAACATATGCATCTCGCATCTTCAAAGAATCAACAATACAGACAAATCCGTTCTTATTTTTTCTCTTTTTAAGCGCCATTATTTTTTCAACTGCCTTTAAGTTTGTAGCATCACAGCCTAGCGCCCAAAGTGTTTGGGTTGGATAAAGTATTACGCCTCCATTTTTCAAAATGGAACATGCAGCATCAAGATTCTTAAATAACATAGATAAATACAGAACAAAGATAAAAAAGCAAGATTACTTACCAGGGCAAAATAAACACAAAACTTACTCAGGATAGGCTTCTTGATACCAGGTTGAAAATGTAATGGGTATATTCCGCCTGAAATAATAGATTTGTCCGTGTTTGTTTTGTACAGAGTGATACTTGATGGTCTTATTTCCAGATT
>JAHDCS010000011.1 GCA_020629755.1 Flavobacteriales bacterium
TCAATACAGACACACAAGGGGTAGACCTATTTCAGGTAACAAGTGCTGGTGAGTTATATCTGTCTATTGAAGATGATGGAGATGCGGCTCATATTGTAGATCTTACAACAATAAATGGTTTTGGCGATACGGAATACAATACCGATTTTAACATAGGCTCAGGTAATTTAAATGTTGTAGATGATTCATCCACCCAAAGCGTATCGCTTCAAGATTTAGCAGATTCATTATCTAATTATGGTTTAACCCAAGGCACTGAATACAATACGGATTATAACATTGGTAATGGCAACCTGAATGTAGTGGATGATTCTTCAACGCAGAGTGTATCGCTTCAAGATTTAGCAGATTCGTTAACCAATTATGGGCTATCAAATTCAGACGATCAAACACTCACCCAATATGAAATAGAGACAGATAGCATTAGAATAGCTATTGAAAATGGCAACAACAAAGCCATTAGTTTAGCTGATTTACAAGATGCGTTAAATAATTTTTCAAATGATCAAGACAGTATAGTAGGAAATGAGTACAATGAAGATTTCTTTTTAACACAGGATTCACTTATGGTAGAAGATGGGGGAGGTAATATAAGTGTCTCTTTGCAGGATTTGGCAGATTCACTAGCTAATTTTGGCTTAGCAGATGATCAATATATAGGTGCCTCTAGTATACATACTGCTGGAGGTATATTGAAAATGAACAATCATCAGATTTATTTCGGATCAACAACAACAAATAATGGGCTTGCAGTTCCTTCAGGAAATTTCGGGTCTGTTATGACAGTTGGTGTAGGTAAAGGGAATTGGGCAGGCTATTCAATTAATGGAAGATATAATTTTATGTCAAATAGTAATACTTATGCTGGAATATATAACGATATTGACAACCGTTGGTTAATACGCTATCAAAGGAATAATAATTTGGCATTTTATGACCCAAATTCTGTAAATGAAATTGCACGTTTTGATGTTGACGGTGATTTCGGTATTGGCACAAATAACCCAGGACAAAAGCTTGATGTATCGGGTAATATAAGAGCTAATGGAGAAGTTATCTCAACAGCCTCTAACGCATTTAGAGCCATATCGGGCAACTATGGTGTTTTTCACAGAAATGATGGGAGTAATTATTATATACTTTCTTCAGCATCAGGAGACCAATACGGCACATGGAATACAATAAGGCCCTTCAGGATTAATATAGCTTCTGGAGATGTGTTTCTGGCTAATGGAGCCATCTCAGCAGACCATTCTTCAGGAAGGTTAGGCATAGGCATAACAACACCTTCGAGAAAACTTCATGTTGTTGGCAACGCTAGGATTACTGATTTAACCAGTAAATATGTTATCTCTGATGCGAGCGGTAATTTATCATCAACTGATGATATTGATTGGGATGATATTATCAATGTTCCAGCAGGGTTGGGTTTAGATGGCTACATTGGAAATGCTTCTACTCACACTGCGGGAGGCAATCTTTTAATGACAGACAACGAGATTCAATTCACAGGCTTTGAAACAAACATGACATTTGATAATGGACAAGCCAGGATCTCAACGCATGACGGTCAGGGCAATTGGAATTTAATGACTGGTGTTGATAATAATAACAACTATGTAGGAGCAGGAACAGGAGCCTTTAGAATTACTATGAATGAGGCTGGTACATTAGGTATGTATTCAACGGGTACTAATGGTGTAGTAGGAAATCCTGTAACAGATTTAAAGTTAGGGTTTTATCAAAACACCCTTGGTAATGTTGGGATTGGTGTTTCACCAGCTCAAAAATTTCATGTTGGGGGTACTATTCGTTCAAATGATTTATCAGGAACAAACAATAGAGTGTTATTGGCCAATAGTAATGGAGATATTAATGATTTAGCCTATCCTTCTGATCCGACTAATATGTTTTTAAGAGGAGATGGAACTTGGCAATCTACTTCTACTATTGCTGGAAGCACAGATAATATCTACACAGCTGATGGAAACATTGGTTCAGGCAATAGAGTAGTCACAGTTAATGGAGCTGGGCATTTGCAATTCAATTTAACCAATACCGGAGATTTTAAAATTTTTGGCAATAGCTCTTCAAATGTGTTTCACGCCGGCAATGATGGACGAGTAGGAGTGGGAACGCATGCGCCAGGAGCCATGCTTGAAATCAGAGAAAATAGTACGGCAGCTTCTGGTTTGAAAATTGCCAACGTAAACAACAGAGCCCATACATGGTTCGGGAACTCAGGAAATAATTATATCACTGGAGATGCTCAAACAGGTGCAGGGCATACTATTTTTAGGAGTGATAACGGTTCTGCTTATACTGAACATATGCGTATTACTTCTTCAGGAAATGTAGGTATAGGATTAACAAACCCATCTTATGCACTACATGTAGATGGACGAATTAGATCAAATGGTATTTTAGAAAGCTCAGATGTCAGATATAAAAAAGACATTAACACGTTAAGTTCAGCGCTAGAAAAGGTGCTTCAAATGAGAGGGGTGTCTTATACATGGAGAGACCCTAAAAAAGACCAGAATATACAAATTGGTTTAATTGCTCAAGAGATAGAAAAAATTTATCCGGAGCTTGTAAAAACAGATAATGAAGGATATAAATCAGTAGAATATTCTCATATTGTTGCGATCTTAATAGAAGCGATTAAAGAACAAGAAGAAACGATTAATGTACAACAAGAGCAGATTAACACTCTTAAATCGCAATCTTCGTTATTAAAGAATAGCCAAGATGTATTAAAAGCCGAGATTGAAGACATAAAAAGCATGTTAAAGATTTCTTCTAAAAAGTAAAAAATATAAAAATGCATAAAACATTAAAGGTTTTGCTGTTTCTTTTTTTTAGTGGTTTTTCTTTAAACGCTCAGTTAACATTTAACTGGGTTAACCAAATAGGTTCATCAAACTCAGATTATATTTTTGGTTCACCTCCAAACGAATATACAGACCATGCTTATGGCAATTCAATTGATGACTCAGGAAATGTATACGTATGTGGTACTTTTACTGATATCACAGACTTTGATCCTTCTGTAGCTACTTATTTATTAGATTCAGACAATGAATTAGCAGCTTTTATTGTAAAATATGACAGTGTTGGTAATTTTATTTGGGCAAATATGATAGGTAAACCTTGGTATCCTAGAAGGGCATATAATGTTTTTGTAGATCAAAATCAAAATGTCTATGTTGTTGGGGGGCAAGGGAATAGTTTTTGTATAGAAAAATTTAATATTGATGGTGTTTCACAATGGGTTAAAGGACCTTCTTTTGGGGCAATAACATATGTATATAGCGTTGCTACAAACTCAACAGGTGATGTTTTTATTCAGGGGATTTATCAAGGAGGGAGTTTTGGCTCTTTTGCTCTTCCGGCCACTTCTAATTGGAAGACGTTCTTAATAAAATTAGATCAGTCTACCGGTAATTTTTTGTTTTTAAAAACCTTAGCTGGTCCAGCTAACAAAGCTTCATATTCTTATGATATGAAAATAGATTCTGAGGATAATATTTACATAACAGGGGTGCATTGGGGAGACATTGATTTTGATCCTTCACCTACTGACACATATATTCTTTCAGATAGAAATCCGTATATTTTAAAATTAGATTCTAATGCTAAATTTATTTGGGTAAAAGAACTTCATGGTTCTGGAAGTCATCATAATTTTGGAAATGCTTTAGATGTTGATGGAGGGTTTATATATTTAATTGGAGCCTTTAAGAGTACTATGAATTTTAATCCCAACCTTACTCCGGCTGCAAATTTAACAAGCAGTTCATCAGGAAGTACGCCAAATCCTTTTTTACTTAAATTAGATACTTCAGGTAATTTTATCTGGGTAAAACGTTTAAGCACATTTAGATCTTCACCAAGTACTTATACTGGAGGATATTTGACTAGTCGAAAATATAGGGTAACCTCTAAGTGTGGTTTTTCTGATGCAATAGTTGCATACCCTAAAATTGTTGGAGATGATCATTCAATTTTGATTAACAGAGTAGATGGAAACGGAAACATTCTATTCACATCAGAGGTTGGAGGCAATGAAGTTGTATCCCCAGAAGCAATCTTTCTAAAAGACAATAAGCTTGTTCTTGCTGGTTCTTTCAAAGGGGTAGCTGATTTTGATCCAGGACCAGGAATCCAAAACAAAACCTCATTAGGGTATTATGATGGTTTTGTAGTTAGTTACAATATTAATGTGCCCTATACCTCTTGTTGTAGTGGTAGCCCCGTGGGTCTGATAACATGGACTGGGCTTTCAGATCAAGATTGGCACAATTGTGCCAATTGGAATCCTAAAGTGATTCCCACAAACCAAAGCAATGTAGTGATTCCTTTTAAACCGAATCAGCCTATTATATACTCTGGGCAAGGAGATTGTTTAGATATTGACATTCAATCTAACTCTGGCGCTCTTTTAGAAATTAAAACAGGCGCTCTTTTAGAGGTTCACAGCCCTTGATTTCTCACTCTTGATACAAAATCACATTGCCTGATCGAAGCTCTCCAATGACTCTAAATTCGGTTCGTCTGTTCTCAGCTCGCCCATCCGGATTGTCGGTGCCATCTGAGTATGTATTGGGTGCTATAGGTCTTTTTTCGCCATAGCCCATAGCTTTAAGTCTTTTTTTAGAAATCCCTTTTTTAATTAAATATGTTTTTACACTTTCTGCGCGTTTTTGAGAAAGATTAAGATTGTACTTATTAGATCCCAAATTGTCTGTATGCGAAGAGAGCTCAACAATCATTAAAGGGTTTTCTTCTAATGTTTTATAAAGTGTTGAATCGAGTCTTTTTTTTGAATCATCTGTAAGATGATGATCGTCAAATGGGTAATATATGTTTTTGATCACAATAGGGTCTAATGTCATTTCGGTAAGTCCTATATGTTCTCTAATCTCAGTAGAGGAGTTGCTTGTATTTATATAATGGTGTTTGTTAAAAAAACCGTCTTTTTTTACCAATAACTTATAGCGTTTATCAGGGTGGATTTTAAATACAATTTCACCTTTGTTAGTGGTTTGAACAGAATCTGAAAGTACAGGAATGTCATTGCCTTTTAATTGGTATAAATAGACCTTTTGATTTTTGATTAGATGCTTGTTGCTTTCTAAAGTTTGCATTTTTTTGACTTCATCCTCCATCTCAATAATCCGCTCAACTTCAGAGGCATTTGAAAGTGTAGCGGTATAGTCTATACGCAGTTCATCTTCTAATACAAAAAAGAATATATCATCACAGCAATTTTTATTTTTGAGGTATAAGGCTTCATCTCTATTCGAAACAAACACCCCTTCGCTTTTATCAAATGGAGAAATTGAAAAATACAATTCGTCATACGAAGAGTTTAATGGGTAAGGCATGTGTTCAGGCAATTCCCAAGAGTGATTTGAAAAAGTGGTTTTAAAAATATCTAATCCCCCCAAACCTTCCCATCCATTAGAGCTAAAGTATAAGGCATTAGATTGATTATTGTAAAATGGACTTAGCTCATCGTTTGAGGTATTGATATTTGCACCAAGATTTATAAAATCAGAGATTGAGTCGTTTTGAAAAGAGATATTTGCAGACCATATGTCTTTATTGCCCTTGCCTTCTTTTCTCTCAGACACAAAAAACAAAACGTCTTTATCAGCGTCGCTCTTTACACCAGGATGTGTGGAACTTACGTTTTCTATATTTACCGGAGCTGCTAGTTTCACAGCATCACTCCAGCTATTATTTTCTTTACGTGTGAGGTGAATATGACATATAAATTGCCCTTTATTTTGCTGACACTTTGTAAAGTAAAAGCGCGTTTGGTCTTTGTTGAAGCACCCGTTTCCTAAATCAAATAGGCTGTCATTAACGGGCATAGGCGAAGGTTTAGAGCCTTCCCAGTTGTTCCCTACTTTTTCTGCTAGAAAAAAGCTTCTTTTTTTGGGGCTTTTTTGATCTGTGTCGTAATAGTTTATTTTCTCTTCTTGGAATGAGGCGTAAAGCATTTTTTCTTTACTCATAAAAATAGGAGAAAGCTCCATGTGGGGCTTGTTAATGGTAGAGTTCAGGTGCCGGATATGAATTTTTTCTTCTTGATGCGTTTTGTGAATATCAAGCGCAACAATACATCCTTTTTTTTCTATATGAGCTTGATTAACTAGATATTCGAGTTGGCCGTCTTGTTGGTAAGCGTCAATAAACTGAGTAAATAAATCAGCAGATGTTTTATATTTTCCGATTTGTTTTTGCATCAATGCATGATAAAATAGAGCCTCTTTAATAGGCTTTTCACTTCTGTATGTTTTTTCATACCATTCTGAAGCATTTCGGTAGTCTTTATTTAATCGATAATACTGAGCTAATTGATACGCCGCATCTAAATCTTTAGGTTTTACCGCACAATATTTAAACATATAATCTGATGCTGAAAAAAAATCGTTTAGTTCAGCGTACTGCAATGCCATATGTTTTAATTGCGCAGCATTAGTGGCCTCAATATCTTGAGCGTTTGAGCCTATTGAATAGGCAAAAAAAAGCATAAATATGATGAGCTTACATGCGTACACAGTTCGGTGTAATCTTTTTTATATTTTCAAACAAGTTGGTGTAAATAAGGCTAAACTCAATCCCTCCTCTAGAATTAGTAGCTGATTTTAAAGAAGATAAATTAAGATCATAACTCAGTTGTGCTTCTATGTTTTTGTAATTTGCCCCTATGCCCATGGCAAGGGCGTCAAAATTTCTTTGAATGCCTGAGCGAATATGTGAAGACACATAAAGAGACTTTAATTTTTGATTGTACAATTTACCTAGCTGGGCGCCAAGAGCAAATTGACTGGCTCTTTGATTGTAACTATATAACACAACAGGTTGAATAAAAAAGCGTTCTTTTAACTGTTGTTTGTAATAGCCATGAATGGTGAATGTGGTATATGTATACGCATCATTACTAATGAAAGAACGTGCAGAAGGGACTATGTTTTTTGCTGCTAAACCAATGGCAAGTTCATTAAGCTCTGAAGTTTTGACATAGCTTAGCCCAGTGTTTAATAAAAAACGAGTGTGCTGAAACCGCGTAATGTTTTCAGAAATTGGCAGAACGCCATTAAACACTCCAGAAGTTTCGTCCCACTGTTCTGGAAAGGTTAAGTTGTCATCTGAAAGTGTATTCAGGGATATACCAGGAGAAAGCCCAAATCTGAGGGTTTGATGTGTATTCAATTTAAGGGCATATGAAATACTGGGCGAGATTTCTGTTTGCGTACGCTTTGCGTCTCCAGATTGATCGTACAATACATGTAGGCCAGCACTTAAAGTGTTTTTTTGTCTTAAAAGAGGTCTTGTATAAAATAGAAGATTGGTAATATACGGATTAGAAATAGCAGCCCATTGACTTCGATACAGATTACCAATTCTATACAGCCCATTGTAATTTCCTGTCATAGAGGGGTTTATATACGCACCGACTTGCTCAAATTGCGTGATGTTAATCTCTTGTGCAAACAGTTGATCAACGCCAAAAAAGCCTATCCATAAAAACACAGTGCTAAGGACATTTCTGTGGTATGTTTTTAATTGATTCAAGGTATTACATTACAAGGTATAAAAAAAAGGCAAAATTTCAGTGCTTGATCAGTGCTTATAAAAATATAGTAGTACTTTTATATCGTATACCTTTTTTTGGGATGTGGATCAAAAAACATAGCGAGACTTTTAGGTTAAGGCCATTGGTTTTCTTGTGCGTTTTTATAGGGATTCAATTTCGTGTTTTTGGACAAATTCAAGCAGACTTCACCTATTCACAATCAGAAGGGTGTGTACCTTTAATTGGTGTGGAGTTTACAAACACAAGTACAGGGGCGTATTCATCTGCACAATGGATTTTTGAAAAAGGAGGCATAGGGTCAGACAGCATTACGGTATTAAATTACCCCACTCAAACAGATCCTGTGCATACAAATCCGGTATTTTCATATCCATTTTCTGGAGAATATGGAGTTACATTAATTGTGTCAGATGGGGTGGATTCTGATACACTCCAACTAGATAGTATTATTAATGTATATGCACGACCTCAAATTAGCTATGCTATTCGAGAAGACTCAATGTGTTTTCCGCAAGCCTTAGTGATTGACAACAACTCTTCTTCTGATAATTCTTCACAGATGAGTTTTGTGTGGTCTTTCGGAGATGGAAATACCAGTATAAATACTGATGTTGAGCATTCCTATTCTGCAGTTGGCGCATATACAGTTTTTTTATCAGCCACAGATTCTTTAGGGTGTCAAAGCGATTCACTTGCCAATGTTTGGGTATTTGAAAAACCGGTTATTGATTTCACAAGCAATATCACGGTGAGTTGTGAATTGCCTGCCCAGGTTGATTTTTTAGTGAATTCTAGTAATGTATTTTTAAGTGATTTTATTTGGAGTTTCGGTAATGGTGATTCAGCCTTTAGTGCTACGCCAACAGAAAGTTATCAGCAAAACGGGGTCTATGATGTTGTGCTTATTGCTGCAGCAGAGTCAGGTTGTAGGGATACGGTCGAAAAACTACAGTATATACAGGTAGGTGAAATTAACATTCAAGCGACTTTAAATAAAGATACCTTTTGTCGTTCTGACGATTTGACTTTTGCAGCGCAAGCCGATGATGCGACTGATTATTTGTGGCAGTTTGATGGGTTTAATACCAATGCTCAAAGTGGTAGCTTTACATTGCCAAAGACTTTTTCAGGCTGGAGCACTTATACATTACATGTAACTAGCATTGGGTCTTGTGTAGATTCCATTATTGATTCGTTTTATGTTGACCGCATTGTGCCTGATTTTATAGCGGTTACAGATACATTTTTTTGCAATGCACCAGCCGAGATTTTGCTGCAAAACACCTCTGAAATAACTTCTCCTTACGATAGTGTGCTCTGGCAGGTGGGTTCTCAAAATTTTTCGGACTTAGATTCTTTAGAGTATATTTTACCTAATGCGGGCTATTATGATGCTTCTTTGATTGTTTTTTCTTCGGGGGGATGTGTGGCCAGTCGCATAAAAGACAGTTTATTTTTTGTATTTGATGCAGAGCCTAAAATCACATCTATTTCTCAAAGTGAAGGGTGCAGTCCTATTTTCACAAGTATTTCTTTTGATCCCAGTACAGATGCTTATGGCTCTGATATATCTTTGTACACTTTTGATTTGTATGGAGACGGCAGTTTAGAGGGGATCAATTCTAATCCGTTATTGTCTGTTTTAGATACCTTTGGTTTAGTATATGCCTATCTAGACGTTCAGTATACGAATGGTTGTGTGAAAAGAGATTCTCTTTCAATTGCAGTGGGAGATAAGCCTAACGCTTTCTTTGAGCCTGTTTTTGACACCATTTGTGCCAATCAGGTTTTTTCTTTTACTGATCAAAGTACATTCTCGCAAACACCCATTGACACATGGCTTTGGAGTTTTTCTGATGGTTCTTCAGATACAACTCAAAACCCAGCGGTACAATTTTTAGACACCGGGTATATATCGACCTTGCTAGTGGTTGAGAGTTTTGGGTGTATTGATTCTATACGCATTGATTCTTCGGCATACATCAATGGCCCTGTATTAGATGTTCTTGTGTTAACGCCAGATTGTGATCGTCCACTTGATCTGGTGGCAAGCTTAGAAGAAAAAGGGGCTACACAGTGGTATTGGGTGCTTGACAATGAGCAAAACCCTATCGATTCAAATACCACAAATTTTTCATACACCTTTGATTCTTCTGGCGTATATACTGGTCGTGTTATTGCTCAAAATAATCTAGTAGGCTGTTCTTATGAACAAGAATTTACCTTTTTAGCATACGATCATCCGGCTACGATCTCTGTTGTTTTAGATACTTTTTGTGCGCAGACCCCTGTTTTGTTTTCCGTAGACGAGCCAGATACATTGGTCTCCTATTCTTGGGATCTTGGTGATGGCACTCCTTTGCTTGATTCTTCAGCGTTTACTTATATGTATGCAAGTCCGGGAGGATATCAAATTCAATTGTTTGTAGATTACCCTAATAGCTGTAAAGATACCCTTTTAAAGACGATTTATATGGGCGAGCTAGAGGTGCAATTTGATATAGACACTACAGAAGGCTGTGCGCCTTTGTCGGTCACTTTTACCGATCAATCGCAAAGTGAATTCGGAATCGCTTCGTGGCAATGGATTACCCAGGGCATATTGCAATCCTTTTCGCAAAATTATACCCACGTCTATACCACACAAGGCGTGCATGCCGTTACCTTAAAAGTAACCGATAGCATCGGATGTACACAAAGCATTCAATCTTCTCAGGTCATCAAAAGTTATAAGCCAACCGCTTCTTTTATGGCAGATTCTTTTGCTTGTATAGGTTCCGAATTTACTTTTACCAACACCTCAAATGAAGCAATTCCCTTTCCAAACGTGTATTTGTGGCATTTTGGCGACGGAAGCCTATCCACCCAAGAAAACCCTACGCATATCTATGATTCTTTAGGTGTTTATACCATTACACTGATCAGTACTAATGTCGAGAAGGGATGTTCTGACACCTTAGTAGACTCCTTGTACCTGAAGGTAGAAGACTATCCGGTGGCTAATTTTACGGCTGATCCAACCTCAATTGGATGTGCGTCAACACCAAGTGTATTTACCGATCAAAGTACCTCTAATGATTCTCTTTATGCCTGGTTTTGGGATTTTGGCGATTTTAACACCGACACGTTGCAGAATCCTGAACATGTGTATTTGATTCCGGGGGGATATGATGTGCAATTGGTTGTTTCTACTCAGGGGGGATGTTCAGATACACTGTTAAAACCACAATATATTTCTGTGGATGGTCCGTTTTTAAGTTATGGGCTTTCTAAAGATTCAATTTGTAAGGGGGATGAGGTTTTCTTTCAGATAGATTCGGCTTCTCAGCTTTTGCAATACAGCATTGATTATGGTGATGGCACGCCCATTGATACCATTTTTAATATAGCTCCGCAAACCTTTTCACATACATATGAGCAAAATGGTGGAATAACGCCTATTTTTACCCTCTGGTCTGATACTAGTGTAGAGAATGAATGCAAAGTAAGTATTCCTAATCAGTTGTATATCCATCAAGTGATTGCTGATTTTTCAGTGACAGATTCTTTTGTATGTGTCTATAATCCTCAAATAGTTTTTGAAAATACATCTTTAGGCGCAGATTCTATTTTTTGGGATTTAGGAGATGGCACCATTTTTTCAGATTCAAATTCGTTTACACATGCGTTTTTGCCTCTAGACAGTACTTATCAGGCTAGCATGCACGTTGTTAATTTTCAATACGGATGCAAAGACTCTATATTTCAATCTATTACAGTGAGTAATTTACTGAACGCAGATCTTATTAAGGATACTTTTTTATGTCAAGGCGACACACTAGATTATTGGTATGCGTTTGATTCATCTGATAGTGTAGTTTGGGCATCTTCGGCAGCCTATTTTCAAACGTTCAATGATACGATGTTGCAGGGGTTTAATCCTTCTAATTTTGAAGTGAACCTATTTTTAGAAGACACCTCTGGTTGTATGACTTATGATACGGCATTTGTCGAAATTATTGGGGGGTATGATTTGAGTTATAACAATCACACCGATCAACAATTTTATGCACTTTCACAAGAGCCCTTTACCCCACAGCTCACTATGACGCCTTCAAGTAATGCCTATATATTTAATTGGGCGCCTTCAGTTGGCTTAAGTTGCACAGACTGTTTAAACCCTCAGATTAACATGTCAAATGATCAAGTCTATACCCTTTCAGTGACAGATCTTTTAGGGTGTAATGCTCAAACCTATGGCATTGAACTAACTGTAATTCCAGAACCAACACTAGAGATGCCGACAGCTTTTTCTCCAAATGCTGATGGTATAAATGACACGGCTTTTGTTAGAGGTCTTGGGGTGACTGATTTGTTAGAGTATAAAATATTTAACCGTTGGGGTGAGCTTGTTTATGAAAATACAGGAGATATTTCTAATGGCTGGGACGGACGGTATAAAGATAAAATACAAGCCTTTGATAGCTATGCATATGTCATAAAAGCAAGGGTATTTACGGGTGAAATTCTAGAAAAAAAGGGATATATAAATTTGATTCGCTGATGCTAAAATTAAAAATGGCTACCGACCCAAGATGGGTAAATATCGCAGAAAAAAATATTGAAGAAATTCTAACAGATCATGCTTTTTGTGAACAAAAAGCGGCTTCTTACGGTATTTCTATTATTGTTCAGTATCCAGAAAAAACCGAACTGGTTAGTCAGCTTTTAGAAATTGTCTCAGAAGAGTTAGATCATTTTAAGCAAGTGCATCAGATTATTGTAAAAAGAGGCTTTACGCTAGGTAAAGAGCGCAAAGACCCCTACGTGAATGATTTAAAGCGCTTCTTTGCAAAAGGCTCAGACAAACAGACGCTTTTGGTCTATAAATTACTATTAGCAGCCATGATCGAAGCAAGAAGTTGTGAGCGATTTAAAGTATTATCTGAAAACATAGGCGATTCAGAATTAGCAGAGTTTTATAGAGCACTGATGATTAGCGAAGCAAATCATTATACTTTTTTTATAGCCCAAGCCAAAAAGGTTGCCCCTCAAGATCTTGATGTCGATGATCTGTGGAAGGCTTTTTTAGAATTTGAGGCTAAGGTCATTCTAAAGTACGGCCAAAAAGAACAGATACACGGATAATGTTTTTAAATGCGTAAACGAGGCTCGTTATTTCAGTATACCAATTTTTCACTTTTGCTGTTGTACATGATTTTGGTGATCATGGGAGTCTTAAATATTTATGCCGCCACATATACTGAGACAGGTGCATTTCCAAGTTATGCTAAACAAATAACTTGGGTGGGTTTGTCTTTAATTATGGGACTTTTTATCATGGTTATTGATGTGAAATTTTATGAAAGTTTTGCGTATCATATTTTTTGGATTGTGATGTTATCTCTATTAGCTGTTTTAGTTGTGGGTACGGTGCATAAAGGAGCTAGGTCTTGGTTTTCATTAGGGATCGTAAATATACAACCTACTGAATTTGCAAAGTTTGCAACAGCGCTTGGCATTTCAAAATATGTGAGCGATATCAGAACGAAGTATTTTTCGAAGAAAAATTATATAGAACTTTTACTGATGATTTTATTGCCTATGGTTCTGATTAGTTTTCAGCCAGATTTAGGCTCAGCAGTCGTTTTTTTGTGTTTTTATTTTGCACTATATAGAGAGGGTTTCCCGGGTTGGGTAATGCTTGTTGGATTACTGGCGCTAGTGTTTTTTTTACTGACTGTGTATTTACAAACAATTACTGTTCCATTTGGTAATCTTATAGAGGTAAAGGGAACATATTTACTGATTTTTTTAATCATCGCGCTTGCTTTTTTTCTGGCGCGCTACGTACAAAAAAAAAGGATTAAAATTAATAGAGCACTTATTTTAGTAGGGGTAATACCTGTGATTTGCTACATTTTATTTGTGAATTTTGCGTTTAACGAACTCTTAGAACAAAGACATAGAGATCGGGTAAATAATTTGATAGGCTTAAACACAGATATATCAGGATCTGGCTATAATGTACATCAATCAAAAATTGCAATTGGATCTGGCGGATTTTTTGGAAAAGGCTATTTGCAGGGCACTCAGACGAAATACAACTTTGTACCTGAGCAGCGTACTGATTTTATTTTTTGCACCATCGGAGAAGAGTGGGGGTTTGTAGGGTCAGTGGTAGTTATTCTTTTGTTTTTGCTATTGTTTTATCTTCTGATTCTTGCTGCCGAAAAACAAAAATCAAGATTCAGTAGATGCTATGGGTATTGTGTGCTGAGTATTTTGTTTTTCCATTTTGCGATTAATGTTGGAATGACCATTGGTCTTGTTCCAGTAATAGGGATACCTTTGCCTTTTTTTAGTTATGGAGGATCTTCACTATGGGGGTTTACGCTGTTGTTTTTTATTTTTTTAAAGCTAGATTCAGAACAGAAGTTTATGCTTAGATAGACAAGCGTTTTGTATGGCGTTTTTTAAGACTAAATCTACACCGAGACATCTTGGTTAGAGACCATTATTTTTTTGATCTCTAGGGCTATTTCAGCCTCTTTTTTTTATGAAAACAAGCTCTACAAAGCGGATCGTATTCACTTTGCTTACCAAGCATAACCAGCTGGTTTTCTAAAGATTTGCGAAAAGAATAGTTGGCAAGGTGTCCGCAAGACATACAAATGGCTCTTACTTTTGTGATTTGATCAGCAATGGCTAATAGTTTAGGCATTGGCCCAAATGGATTGCCTTTAAAATCCATATCTAAACCAGCAATAATGACTCTAATGCCTTTGTTGGCAAGTTGGTTACTTACTTCTGTAATTGAATCATCAAAAAACTGTGCCTCATCAATACCAACAACTTGAGTTTCGCTGTTAATATGAGACAGTATATTTATTGAGCTGGATACCGCTAGAGCTTCTATCTGAGAGGCATCATGTGATACGACTTTAGAATTGTGGTAGCGGTGGTCGGTTTTAGGCTTAAATACCTGAACAGTAAGTTTTGCAATTTTAGCTCTGTTTAGTCTTCTGAGTAGTTCTTCGGTTTTTCCTGAAAACATTGAACCACAGATCACCTCAATAGAGCCTGAAGAAATTAACATTTTTTGATTTTCACTATCCATCCAGATCAAAGAATTATCTTAAATTTAATAAGATTAATGTCACAAAACAAAACATGGACCATCCTCAGATTGATTTAGGAGTATTAAACAAGCTAAAAGAAGCACTCTCAGAGACTCAAAAGTTTTTAACAGAGGCTAAAAACATACCGCCTCATCAAATGGTGCAATTGCTTGATCATTTCGAAGAGTTAGACCAAAGGTGGCAAGTATTACAAGATACATACAAAAATAAGGTGCAGAAGTATATTCAGGATTTGTCTAATCATGTAGACATCCTTAAAACTGAACTAAGTGAAAGCCAAAAACAGCCAGAGCCTGCTTTAGAACAAGAAATGCCTCAAACCAATGAGAGTGTTCAAAAAGAAGATAGTCTCAAAGTTCAGAAAGAAGAGCTTGTTGAAGTTTTTGAAGAGCAAGCCACTTTACAAACTGATGCTGTACAATCAGAAGACCCGGCTTCTAATTTAGACGTTTCTAATTTGAATGATCAATTAAAAAAGGCACAAAATGTCGATATAAATTCTTCCATAGAGCTTAAAAGTGGATTCAAAGAATTGAGCTTTGATGTCAATGACCGTATTTTCTTTCAAAATGAATTGTTTAATGCAGATCCTTATGAGTTTCACGTGTCTTTAAAGGAGATGCAAAAGTGTGAAAACATAGCACAATTTAAAACACTTGTGCAAGGAGCGTTTAACAAAAAATACGATTGGTCTGAAAAAAAAGAAGCCGTTGATCGTCTATATTCATGCGTGCAAACTAAAATTAATAATGATGTCTAAGTGGTTCAATGCCTTGTTTTTTTCTTTTTTGACCTTAAGTTTTTACAGTCAAATATTTGAGCCTGCAAAATGGTCGTTTGATCAAAAAGAAATAGCGCCAAACACCTATGAATTAATGTTTATAGCCAATATCGAAGAAGGATGGCATTTGTATTCTCAATTTATTCAAGAAGGTGGCCCAATACCAACCTCTTTTGATTTTAAAGAAAACAAAAATGTTAAATTGATAGGTAAAGTTCAAGAGCCTAAAGGCATCAACACACACGATGAAATGTTTGATATGTCTATTACGTGGTTTGATAATTCTGCGCGATTTGTTCAGAAAGTTAAAGTGCTAGAGACTACAGATGTAAAGGGTGAAATCACCTACATGGTGTGCGATCATGAAAGGTGTTTGCCGCCAGAATACAAAGAGTTTACTTTTAATTTGGTTTTTGAACAAGCGAAAAAAACAAAAGTAGAAGACACAAACCCAACGATTGAAAAAACGGCCTTATCTCAACATACATCAAAAGACAATAGTCATACAGCACTTAATACAGAGAACAGATCTAGTACGCCTGAGGTAAAAACACCAGAGCGTAAAATTGATACACAAACCAGTACCACTAGTAAAGACACTACAAAAAGCTCTTCTTCTGAATTACAAACCCATAATTTTTCATTTTATAAATCATCTGTACGTTTAGATCACCCCAAAGGCGAATGCCAAATCAAAGAGGCTGAGGTGAAAAACAGCAGTATATGGCAGATTTTTGTTTTGGGTTTTTTGGGGGGATTATTGGCGCTGTTGACCCCTTGTGTGTTTCCGATGATTCCGCTTACCGTGAGTTTTTTTACAAAAGACACCAAAGGCAAAGGCCTCAGAAATGCGGTATTATATGGCGGATTTATTTTAATGGTTTATTTGCTTTTGAGCGTGCCTTTTCATTTGTTAGATTCAATTGATCCGAATATTTTAAACACCATTTCAACCAATGTGTATTTGAATGTATTTTTCTTTATTATCTTTTTGTTTTTTGCGTTTTCTTTTTTTGGTTTTTATGAGATTACGCTGCCTAGTAGTCTGGCAAATAAAGCAGATTCTGCCTCTTCTGTTGGGGGGATAGGAGGGATTTTTTTTATGGCTCTTACTTTGGCACTGGTCTCTTTTTCATGCACAGGCCCTATCTTGGGTTCTCTTTTAGCGGGTTCTCTTTCTAGTAGCGGAGGCGCCATGCAATTGACCAGCGGAATGGCTGGATTTGGCCTGGCCTTGGCTTTGCCATTTGGGTTTTTTGCGGCTTTTCCAAAGCTTTTAAATGCGCTTCCTAAATCGGGAGGATGGCTGAGTGATGTAAAAATTATTTTAGGGTTTATAGAGCTGGCGCTAGCCTTTAAATTTTTATCGAATGCAGATCTTGTAAAACATTGGAATATACTCCCCTTTGAACTATTTATAGGAATTTGGATAGCAATTGCTTTGGCCACCGTATTGTACTTGCTGAATGTGCTTAAATTTCCGCATGCAAGCCCATTTAAGTCATGGTCTGTGCTGCGTATTTTTTTAGTGGTGTTTTTTGCTGGTTCCACAATCTATTTGTTAAGCGGATTTCGTTATAATTCAAATACCAACACCTTTACCTCACTGCCGCTTTTAAGCGGACTAGCGCCGCCCACAGGTTACAGCTGGATATATCCGAGTAAATGTCCATTGGGCTTGCCTTGTTTTAAAGATTATGATAAAGCGCTTGTAGAAGCTAAAAAACAAACCAAACCTTTGATGGTTGATTTCACAGGTCATGCTTGTGTAAATTGTCGTAAGATGGAAGAGAATGTATGGTCAAATCCTGAGATTTTCAAATTAATTCGAGATAAATACATCTTAGTGTCATTGTATGTAGATGATCGACAAGCATTGCCTAAAGATCAACAGCATACTTACAATACGAAACGTGGTAGAGAGAAGAAAATAAGAACCATCGGCGATAAATGGGCCACATTTCAAACCGAAACCTTTGATAATAATTCACAGCCTTGGTATCCACTTCTTTCGCCAGATGAAGAACTTTTACTTTCTGCAGTAGGTAATACTCCAGAAATTCCTAAATTTAAAGCATATTTAGAGTGTGGTTTACAGACCTTCTCGCAAATCAAATAATATGGGCAGCACAACAGATATTAAGAATGGCGTTTGCATAAAATTTAATAACGGCATCTGGTCAGTCATTGAGTTTTTACACGTTAAACCGGGTAAGGGGCCAGCTTTTGTTAGAACAAAATTGAAAAATTTAGAATCTGGCAAAGTGTTAGACAACACCTTTCCGTCTGGTGCTAAAATAGATGTTATTCGCGTTGAGCGTAGAAAATACCAGTATTTATATAAAGATGGCGATACGTATCATTTTATGGATACCAGTAATTATGAACAGATTACCATTCCTAAAATGGCCATTAATGCTGCAGAGTTTTTAAAAGAAGAAGATACTGTTGAGGTCTTATTTAATACAGCCGATGAAAGTATTTTAACCTGTGAACTTAGAGCACATGTTGAACTTGAAGTCACTTATACTGAGCCCGGCATTAAAGGTGATACGGCTACCAATACCTTAAAACCCTCTACAGTCGAAACCGGTGCAAGCGTAAAAGTGCCTTTGTTTATCAATATTGGAGACAGAATTAAAATTGACACTAAGACAGGGGCGTACATGGAGCGTATTAAATCTTAATTATGCCGCAAAAGCCTACGACTAAAAGTGTTCTGCGTTCTAAGATTAAAGATCTTAAGCTAGATGCGCTTTTAGAAGTGACAAAGGCGATTAATCTAAATGCCAAAGAAGAAGAGCTTTTTGATATTTTTACGTCCTTACTGCAGGGCAGTTTAGATATTGCTAAGCTGGTCATGTTTGTGAAAAACAATGACACCTTCTTGTGGCGCAATAAACTTCAGTTTGGAGTCGAACACATTGATTTTTCAACACTTGATGTAGAAGGTCAATTAAGCCACATCAAAGACATTACAGTTATTGAATTGTCTGATGAAAAACAAAGAGAGGTATTTGATATTCTAATTCCGGTATATCATAAGGATCTGGCATTGGCTTATATTTTAT
The DNA here is from genome assembly GCA_020629755.1 of Flavobacteriales bacterium. Taxonomy (GTDB): domain Bacteria; phylum Bacteroidota; class Bacteroidia; order Flavobacteriales_G; family JALEGO01; genus JAHDHZ01. Next base: position 18,586 of record JAHDCS010000011.1, read on the forward strand.
TGGGGGATGAAAATCCAGATCAAATGGCGATTAGTCCAATTATTAAACACCTTCCATTTATTCAAACTCTTGCGAATTTAATTTTAGTGGCCATTGAAAACAAACGTTTAGCAAAAGAAAACATTGAAAAGCAGGTCTTAAGTAGAGAGCTTGAAATGGCTTCAAAAATGCAAAAAATGTTATTGCCCTCTCATGTACCTATGAATAAGCATTATGAGGTAGATGTTTTTTATAGACCACTCTCTGAAATAGGCGGGGATATATATGATTATATAAAAATAAACAATCATGAATCTGTGTTTTGTTTAGCAGATGTGAGCGGAAAAGGAGTGGCAGCTGCGCTATTAATGGCTAATTTCATTGCAAATCTTAGGGCCTTAGTGTCTGTGAATAAAAACTTAGAAGAGATAGTACACGCCTTAAACGATAAAGTGGTAGAAAATGCAGGCGGAGAGCGATTTGTGACTCTTTTTATTGGAAAATACAATGCTAAAACGCAATCCATTAGTTATATTAATGCAGCACATAATCCTCCATTTTTATCTACAGACGGTAAAATAGAACCATTAGAGAAAGGCTGTGTAGGTATTGGGATGTTAGATCAGATTCCTAAAGTAGAAACAGGAGAGCTTAATATTAAGCCCTCTTCGATACTTGTTGCCTATACAGATGGTATTACAGATACCTATAATGACCAAGACGACGACTTTGGTGAAGAGCGCTTAAAAAATATTATTCAAAACAATCAAGAATCGTCTATGCAGATTTTAAATGCAGATATTCTTAAACAGCTCGATGTCCACAGACAAAATCAAGAATATATAGACGACATTGCCTTAATGAGTATTCGCTTTTTGAATAGTGTTTGAGTCACCATTTAGCGCTAACCCTTTTTGATTGATGACCGCTATAAATGCAAGTGCGCTGAAAAAAAGAAAAGCTGCTTTATCAGTATCTAAGTAGTTGTTTAAAATGCCATGGGCAGCATAAGTGGTAAATCCTAAAAACACAAAAAAGATGACCTTTTTATCATCCCCATAAAAAGTATAGAGCGCTTTAATGGCGTAAACACACATCAAAAGAATGAATACAAATACAGATAAAAATCCAAAGACACCGCTTTCAGAAAGAGGTCCTAGATATTCGCTATGTGCATTTCCGCCATCTGCAAAATTAGTACTTATAATAGTGAGGTCATCAGATTTTTGAAAACGGGCATATTGAAACATATAGGTGCCTGGTCCAAAACCAAACACAGGTCGTTCTTTAAACATCTCGATCGCACAATTCCACCTGTTTACTCTTTCTAAATTAGACGCATCAGAGGCAATGTTTGAAATGGATTGAACATGCTCTACTAAATCGTCTGATGAATCTTGCTTGTTTTTTTGTAGTTTTAGTAAGATTTGTTCTTGGTTCACAAAAAGATATCCCCCCAAAAATAAAGCAACGATTACTAAGAACTTCCAGCTTACTTTAAAGTATAAAATCAAGTATAAACCCAAGGCGCCTGCTAGGCTGACCCAGGCGGCTCTTGTATAGCTAAAGATTAAGCCCATGCTAAACACTATGGTGCTAAATGCAGAAAAGACTAAACGGTTAAATGTTTGTTTTTTTCTGGTTGCCATATACACCAAAAACGGAGCCATAAAAGCTAAAATAGCTCCATAGACAGTGTGGTCTTTAAAGAAAGGTTGCATCACCCAGTGGGCTGCTTTTTCGTCGTAGGCATATAAGGTATGCCTGTATAATGTATATGTAATTACAGCTAAAAGTGGAATAAAAAATAAATAGTAGAGTTTTTTTATTTGTTTAAAGGGCTGTTTGTAGAAAAATAAATAGCTTAAAAAATAAAAACAAAGGATGTAGCTTAGTTTTAAAATGAAAAATTTCAAGGATACCACAGGCATAGAACTTGTAAGAACAGTAATGAACATCCAAGCTAAATAAAACAAAATCCCCTTGGTGATCGGCGATTGAAAACTTTCTAAAAGTATTTTTGGGTGCATGAAGAATTTAAGACCAATCAGGCAAGTCAGGCTAAATAAAATAGGTTCGGTGGGCAGAATAATGCCAAATCCAAGCCCGATATCGTCGATGGTAATAGACAGCGGAATTAAAAAGACAAGCCCACAGTAAAATAAATCGAGCCGCTTAAAAAAGAACCAAACTACAAAGGGTACTATCGGAAGTGCAAAAAGCCAATAGGCATCAAAAAAAAGCCCTACGCAACAAAGTAGAAGGTAGCCTAAGCCAATAGACGTATATTTATCTATTAAAGAAAAATCCTGAGGAAACAGGCTATGCATTTTTTGGCGTAAGAGCATCAAAGAAAATAAGGCCCATTACAGAAACTAAAAGAACCGTGCACGTTGTTAAAACAACAATAAGCCAACGAATGGGGTAAGATTTTTTTTCTGCAGGTACGGCTTTATTGACAATAAAGGTATGCGGAAGGTTCCTTTCGGCATCTACACGCGCCTCTTCATAAGCTTCTAAAAGCTCTACCAAGCGTTCACGCTCTAAAATAACCTGTTCAGTAAGGGCATCTGAAGCTGATCCGTATTTGGCTAAAGTGTCTAGCTTATCTTGAAAAAAGCGTTGTGAGGTTTTATTTCCTTTGTTAAGTGCAATGCCTAATTGTTCAGAGTATTGCTCGACCTGGGTTTCAAAATCGAGTACGCCCTTTTGGCGGTAGGCACTTAATTGTTCTTCTAAGCCAAGAATTCTTGTTTCAAGACGATTGTATTCGTCTTTGAGAATGCCAGTCGCTAGTAAAGCGCGGTCTTTTTGAACTCTGTTTTTAACCGAATCAATATAGCTTGCAATGTCGTTTGCAATCATGGCGGCTGTGTCAGGGTAATGATCTAAAACTGAAATTTCAATAGAATGAAATTGCGTGCGTTTAAAAGATACGTTATCTTCATACTCTAAGCCAAGGTTTGTGTTTTTATACGGATCGTCCTCTTCAATATCATAGTGTCTGAGAAGATTGTATTTAAGGTTGAGTTTTTCAAGAATTTCATCAGAATACAATATTTGAAGCATTTGCTCTGCTTGTTCTTCTTCGCCAAAGGCCAAGACATCTTTTTTGCCCATCGGATCATCAATGAAAAGAGATTTTGCTAATGAATTTGTTTGAGCCGGAAAAAGGATAACCGTTGATTTGTATTTTGGGGGGATAAGAAGGGCTACTACTGAAGATACAACCGCAGCAGTAATGCCAATGTACATTAAATTTTTCCAGTGTGAATGAATCAATTTAAGTAAAGGGCTTGAGTCAAAAAAACGTTCGCTAAGTTCTGAGAATTTCATGCGCTTGCAAAGGTACGAAATCTAAAGTTATTGATGTAAAATAATGGGCTAGGTGTTTTGCTCTGAGCTGAAAGAGGTGTAGGTGAAATAGATGTAAAGTAAAGAGACAAGCCCTTGAGTAATCACACTTGCCCATGCGGCCCCTTGGGCTTGGTATTTTGGGATCCATAAAAGATTCAATATAAAATTGATTAGCAACCCTGAAAACGCAATTAGGTTTAAGGTCCAGATGTGTGCTTTGGCCGTTAAATAGGTGCTAAATACATAGTAAATCACTAAACCAATCAAGGAGAGAATGACAATTTTAAAAACAGGGGCAGAATTTTTGACATCGCTACTGTCGTATAAAAAACCTATGATATCAAAGCTATAAATCCATCCCACAACCACTACAAAAAGGGCGGCTAAAAACCCAATCATAAACAATTTTTCTAATAAAGGTTTTAGATCGATGCCTTGGCTCAATTTTTTAGAAAAATAGGGTAAAAATATGCCTGCGCTTAAATAACCAATCATTGAAAGGGCGTCGATAATACGAAAGGATTGCGCGTATATTCCAGACCAATAATCTCCATTGGGGATAAGTTTTGTAAGCATTACGGCATCTTCTCTGAAATACAAGGCTACTAAAATGCCCTGAAGTGCGTATGGATAGCTTTGCTTTAGTACATCTTTCGCCATAAAATCATCTGCAGTCTGATTAAACGATGATTTTAAAACCACCATACTGAGTATGAAAACCAACAACAAAGCAAGCGTATACCCTAAAAGTTGAACGCCAACAAATTCTTTTATAGTAGGCACATAGGTGCTTGACCATAAAAAACATCCCCCCAAAACTAAAACCACAAGCGTTTTGTCAAAAACAGAAAAAAAACTATCTAAGGTAAATTTTTGAAGTCCTGCAAAATTTGAACGCATGTACAACAATAATGAGTTTGAGGCTTGCAGCGTGCCCATAAAAAGAAGCAAAACAAGCTGTAGCGTATTATACGAAAGCAGATATCCGGCAGCAAGAAGAATGCTGAAATACAGGAGGCATAAAAACCCTTTTGTTCTAAGTTTTAAAAAGTGAAGGGGTCTGCTAAAGCCTTTTGCGGCCACATGTTTTAAATTGTGATTGGTGATGCCTAAATCTAAAAGGCTACTTAAAATAAGCGTGAGGCTAATCGCGCTAAAGTACCATCCGTAGACTTCACTGCCTACTCGATTTTGAAACACTCTATCTACACCAAAAATCCATAGGGGTTTGATTAGTGCATTAAGGATAAGAACAAAACTGACTTTAGATAAAAGTGTTTTAAGCATGAATTAACGAAGCTGGGCATTAAATTTATCTTCAAGTAATTTAGTGATTTTGCTCATGGCGCCATTAATTTGCTTTTCTGATAATGTCTGTGTGTGGTCAGATAAGGTAAATCTTAGGGCATAAGATTTTTTATTTGCGCCGACGCCTTTTCCGGTATACACATCAAAGACCGAAACCGCATTTAATATAGGAATGTTTAGCGATGAGATAGACTCTTTAAGCGTATCAAAAGCAATAGATTCATCAATAAGTATTGCAAGGTCTCTTTCGGCCGACATAAATTTACTAATAGGCTGGTATTTTGGGGCTTTTCTGCGGTTGTTTACTAGCCAATTAAAATCAATTTGTGCCATGTATACAGGATGTGTTAAATCATGTTTTTTCTGAAGCTCTTTTTTGAGTGTTCCAAGGCTTAGTTTTTCTTGGTCGATCTGAATGCCAGCATCAAAAGCATCAGATGATTCCATCTTTGAAAATGCATAATCAATGCCAAAGCTGTCTAACAAGTCTTCGATAGTGGCTTTTAAATAATAGAAGTCAAAGCGTTGATCTGAATTCCAATGTTCGGATTGGTGCTCAGATAAACTTAAGATGAGCCACTTTTTTTCAATAAAGCCTTCTGGTGTGCTCTTATAGGTTTTTCCAAATTCAAAAAACTGTGCTCTTTTGTTGTTTCTATTTTGGTTATACTGTAAAGTCTGCAATTGGGAGACCACCAAAGTGTCTCTTAACACATTAAGCTCAGCACTCAATGGATTTTGCATTTTAATGTGATGCTCTTGAGAATCTTTAAGTGTCAGCTGTAAATCTTGATTTACCAGTGAATTGGTCATGCATTGCATGAATCCTCTGCTACGTAAAAAAGAAGTGATTTTTCTCTCTGTGGCTAAATCAATATCAGCTTTTGATTCTGTGGCAGAGAACAAACGCCCAACTTTTGGAGGAGTAATATGATCAAACCCATAAATGCGCGCTACTTCTTCAATTACATCTACTTCTCTTATGACATCTGCTCTGTAAAGCGGAACCTCAAGTTGGTACTGGTCTTGATTTGACTCTAATACCTCAATATCTAAACCTTTGAAAATAGATAAGAGTTCTTGCTCAGTAAGGCTGTGGCCCATTAAAGACTCGTATTTGTGTTTTGAAAAACGGATCTTATGCTTCTCTGCTTTTTTAGGATATACATCCACCCACTGAGAAGAAATATGTCCGCCAGCACTATCTAGAATAAGTGTAACGACTCTTTGAAGTACCTCCATTGTACCATTAGGGTCACATCCTCTTTCGTAACGATAAGAAGCATCCGTGCTAAGCCCTAGACGTTTAGCGGTTTTACGGATCGATACCGGTGAAAAACAAGCACTTTCAATAAAGATATTTTTAGTATCAGGGCCAACACCAGAATTTACACTTCCAAAAACACCAGCAATACAAAGCGGTTTTTGATGGTCACAAATTAATAAATCATCTTTAGACAAAGACCTACTCTCGCCATCTAATGTGACTATAGATTCCTTGGGTTTTGCTTTTCGCACGATAATACCGTTTTGAATATGATCGGCATCAAAGGCATGTAAGGGTTGCCCTAATTCATGCATGACGTAATTGGTGGCATCCACAATATTATTAATAGGGTTAAGTCCGATGGCTTTCAATCTGTTCTTTAACCACTTATCAGAAGGCTTCACTTCTACTTCAGTGATCAGCACGCCAGAATATCTCAGGCAGTCTTTGCTATTGACCTCTACAGAAAACACGTCTGATGCATTATTTTTAATGGAGTTTGTTTTTTTTGGGGGGATCAGGCTGATGTCTTTTTCTCTAAAGCAAGTCGCTACTAAATCTCTGGCAACGCCAAAATGTCCCATGGCATCGGTGCGATTAGGGGTAAGGTCAATATCGATGATTTGATCTGTGTAGTTGTCAAAACATTCAGAAATAGGCATGCCGTTTTCAAAGCTCTGGTCTAATTCGATTAACCCTGAGTTATCGTCACTCACCCCAAGTTCTAATGCAGAGCAGAGCATGCCTTCAGATACTTCGCCACGGAGTTTGGCTTTTTTGATTTTAAAAGGAGGATTGTCTTTTACACTTACCGTACTGCCGATAGTGGCTACAGCTACTTTTTGCCCCTCTTTGACGTTTGGCGCACCACACACTATTGAAAGAGCCCTTTCCCCTATATCTACAGAGGTGAGCTTGAGTTTATCGGCATTCGGATGTGGTTGCACACTTTTGATTTCACCCACGACATAGCCTGATAAATCACTTGATAGGGTAGAGTAGTGCTCGATGTTACTCACCTCTAAGCCAGAGGCAGTGAGTCTTTCGCTCACCTGATTAATGTCAATCTTTTTAGAGAGATAATCTAAAAGCCATTTGTACGAAATTTTCATGTCGAAAAACTATTAAACAAAGGTATACAAATGGCACAAAAAGAATGACGTTACATGCCAATAACTGTCGGACGCAACTCTGTAGTTCGAATATAAGTGACCCTAAAGGGCTCAAGTCTTGTTTCAATGCCTTTGAAAATTTCTATGGTAATATCACTAAACACTACCAGTCGTCCGTCTTGAAATTTAGTGGCATCAATTTTGGCTTGCCCCTTGAGTTTATCGCCTTGAATTTCGTGTCTTTTATTAGTGGTGACCTTAAAAGATTTTACTCTAAAGGGTTTAATACCTCTTGATTTGCCTATTATTCTGTTTGAGAGTATATGTACATCAAACAGAGCGCTATCAGAATAAGCACCTGCAAGCATAGGGCGGATTTCAGGTAATACCCGGTAGTTTTTTACAAATACTAAGCGATTTTCTCTATCATAGACATTAAGAATAACTTCGTGGTCACTTAATGGTTTAAGAAAAGACCCTGAATCTGTAGTGATAAATTCACCTCCAGCTAATTCGTATCTCAGACTATCAGCATCCGTAGTGATTTCTATAGGATGATTGATGTTAAAAAAAAGAGATTTGTATTTTGGTGAAACGTCAAAGTTTATTTTTTCTTTCTCTAAATTAAAGGTGTGTTCTTGCCCTTTTAAGTTGGCTAGAGTAATTAAAAATAAAAGAAGAGCGGTTAAATGATTTCTCATAATTATTAAAGTTAAAGGATTGTCTTGTTATAGCGAGAATAATTCATCCACACTAAGGGTTTCAAATTCTGAGGCACTTATACTTTTTAAATGAATGTCAATATTGTTTTTTGAGGGCTCAAGTTCAGAAAATGCACTACTGGGGTAATAATAGACTTTATTGTTAGTGGTAAATAAAACAATCATACTCTCAGATTCAGGCATAAAACTTATAATGGATTGACTGTTTTTAACCACTTGTCCGTACAAAACATTTGATGACTTATCTGCAAGGTAACAGCCTTGTATTTTATCTACAAAAACTTTATTGTTTTCACCTTTAAGGGTCAAATTTATGGCCTGTAATCCTTTTATTTTTCTAGGATAATCAGAGTTGTAAATCCCAAAACCAGATGCTTGAAATGGGCGGTAAATATTATTAGTATTTTGCCTGATTTGTGCTCTTTGTGCAAGGATGGCTTGATTTGCTAATTTTTCATCTTGTAATTCTGCAATTTTTCGGGTCAAATAATTCTTCGCCTCTCTCTTTGCTTTTTTTAAGGCTTTTATTTTCTCCTTATAGGCCTTTAACTTTTCTGAGGCCAATGCAGAAGAAGAGCTAAAATTTTCGGCTTTCACAACCGGATAAGTTTCAAAACATAGGTCTTTAATTGTTTTATTAGAAAAACAAAGAGTGTACATATCTGAGCTGCCTTTTCTATTAATATTGGCTGACGACCATTTTTGAGACGTATAGTCTTCTAAATTCTCTTTTCCTTTTTTTATTTGAAAGGAGACTTCTTTAAAAGCGTCTAACTCAGGGTAGTCTGTTTTATCAAAATTAAGCGTAATAAAAGGCTTGTCTTCTACTCTTTTTTTAGGCGAAATTGGTTTTTGAGCCACTAAGTCTTTTATTTTAGAGTCTATTTCATTTTTATAATCTTCAATATCAGTTAACGAAACACTTCCGGCAGTATCTTTGCCAATATAGGCCCACTGTTTTGTTTGGGGGTCTAAATAGTACTGATTAAAGTAATTGCCATTATGGTCTGACGACATATCGATTTGAATATTTTTGCCTTTTTCTATCTGTAGCATTTTATCATTTTGATAGGCATACAGTTCAAACATGCCCGCTGATTCAAATACAAATGTGGTGCCAGAAGAGTCATAATACATCGGAATGCCTGATTGAATCACTTCTTTTAAATTTTTAAATGACCTGTAGGTAAGTGTAATGTTGCCCGTTACTCTATCGCCGTTTGATTTGCGTAAAGTGTTCGGGGGGATGATGACTCTTGATGAATCATCTAGCAATATAATCGTGTTTTCATTCTCATTGAGCTTTACTGTATAGCTTGAAAATGAAATTTCTAGATTTTCTGTTGGGACAGAAAAATCATAAAGACTTGCTACAATTTTTTGAGCACCTGGCAAAGGCGTTGTTGGGTTTTGGTCTGGATTTTTTTGCATTAAATAGAGTGTACCAAGAGCTGCTAGTATAGCAGAGCTACCTAATAAAAGGCCTTTAAAGGGCCAGTTTTTTTTGTTTGTTTTCATGATTGTTGATTTAGGGTTTGACGTTGAGAATTCTGGAATCTCTTTAAGAGATTCAAAATAAGCGTCTTTATTGGGGTCAATTTTTATGTTTGTCATGATAGCTTTTTTAGTTTTTGAATAATTCTATGCGTTTTAACGCGCACATTGCTTTCAGAAAGTCCAACAATTTCTGCAACTTCTTTAAAGGGTCTTTGCTCAAAATATTTTAGCTCAATAAGCTCTATTTCATCTCTTTGTAGAGTATTTAAAAGAGCAATAAGTTTTTCACTTAGGTCTTTGTTCTGATGATCGGTTACTTCTTCTTTTAAATTGTTGAATTCACGAGGTGAGATCACAGTAATATGTTCTTTTTTTTGCGCTCTGTAAAATCCTGCAATTTCATTTCTTGCAATTCTGTACAACCAAGATGAAAACGGAAACCCTTTAGATATATAAGTGTTTATTTTCTCTATAGCTTTTGTAAACACGATGGATGTAATGTCTTTAGCAATAGGCTCATCACCAGTACGCGTGTAAATAAACTTATAGATTTGTAAGTAGTATTTTTTATAAAGAGGCTCAAAGAAAGAGATGTCTTTTTTGGCCTTTTCTATTTGCTCTGTTTCAAGCCTTAAAACGGTATGTGTATCAAGCGGCATCTTATGCAAGATTTATAGGGGTAATGAAAAAGTAAGATTTTGTTACAAAAAGGATTAAAAAAATGATTTCAAATGCATGAAAATTCCACCTTTTTAAAGGGTGAAAAAAAAGTATTTTTTTTGAATAAAGATCAAAAGTCACCTTTGTGTAAGGTGCTGAATAAGGATGTGATTATTTTTTTCCTTTACCCTTTTTTGGCCCAGGCATTATACCGTCTCTTTTAACATCAAAGTCAAAGGCAATATTCAAGCCAAACCCAAAGTTGGCACCAAATTTAGACAGTCCATATCTGAGCAATGGTCCGGTGTGTATGTGGTTGAATTCAAATTCATACATAAGTTCAAAATGTTGGCCAAATTGGGCATTAATATTTTTTTTCTCGACCAAGTCGGCATTTGGCCCTTCTGTGGTAAACTCTTTGGTTTGAATAAGCACAACCCCTGGATTATAGCTTATGGTAAGGGCTTTTGAAAATTCATAAATCAAAATGGCATTGCCTTTGTAGTGTTTAAATTCATCAAAAATCATCCCTGCGCCAAGACCAAACCTTAGGCGCTTCATATTACCAAAACGCTTGATGAGTTGCGCGCGGGCACCAAAGGCGGATTTGTCTGACGTGTATATTTTACTAAAAAATGGGGCTATAGAGTACTCCCAATGGTAATGGCTGTGAATATCGTTGTGGGTTTCCATGCACACATGACATTTTTTAAAATTAAAGGTTTGCGCAAAAAAGTAGTTCTGCATTACAACAAAAAACCCGGCAATCAATAAACAATTTTTCATAAATATATTCAGCGTATAATTGAGAAAGGTACTTTTTTTTATGCGAATTTCAGTAAAGCATCTGCGGTTTTTCTGTTGTTGGCTAAACGAGGCACTTTGTTTTGCCCCCCGAGTTTTCCTTGTGATTTTAAAAAGGCGTTAAACCTTCCGGGTGTTATATATATAAACTTTGCTCTAGATAAGACGCCTCCCTGAATAAGGTCCTTGTAATATCTGTTTTTTTCTTGTAATTGATGATCAATATAGTGACAACATTCTTTTGAGAATGGCTGTTGGACTTCAACAATCCATTGATGGTAAGGCAAGCCTTGTTGTGGATTAATCATTGGAGATAAATGAAATTCACCAATCTCTAGGTTAAATGTATCTATGGCTGCGCTCATGGCCTGCTCAACTTCGCTTGCAATAACATGTTCGCCAAAGGCTGAAATATAATGAGCGGTTCTGCCTACTACTTTTATTCTTGGAGGATGTAAACTAGTAAATTCAATACAATCTCCAATTTTATAGCCCCAAAGACCAGCGTTGGTATTTAAGATAATGGCATAACTTATCCCTAATTCTACTTGCCCTATGTGCAATCGTTTGGGATTTTCTTTTTCAAGCTCGGGCAAAGGCACAAATTCATAGAAAATTCCGCCATTCACAATTAAAAGCAAATCATCTCTGTCTTGCGCATCTTGAAAAGCAATAAATCCTTCTGAAGCCGGATAGGTTTCAATGGTGTCTATCTTTTTTCCAATAAGCCGATTAAAGTGTTCTTTGTATGGTCTAAAATTAACACCTCCATGCACAAATAGTGTGAAATGTTTAAAAATTTCAGCGATAGTCTTTTTGCCAGATTCTGCAAGCAATTTTTCAAAATACATTTTTGCCCATGGAGGGATGCCGCTGATCAGCCTCATGTCTGCTTTAAGGGTTTCCTTACATATGGCGTCTACTTTTTCTTCCCAATCTTCAATGCAATTTGTCTGAAAGCTAGGCATTCTGTTTTTTAAAAGATAGGCAGGCACATGATGCGCCACTATACCTGAGAGCCTGCCTGTAGGGATACCATTTGTATTTTCTAATGAGGGCGAGCCCTGTAAAAAAATCATTTTACCCCCTAAAAAGGAGGTCTTTCCGGTATTGGCAATGTAAGAGAGTAAGGCATTGCGGGCGCCTGCGATTTGATGTTTTATTGATCCATCTGTAATGGGTATATATTTAGCTCCAGAAGTGGTGCCTGAGGTTTTGGCAAAGTATTTAGGAATGCCTGGCCATAATACGTTTTTTTCGCCAGTTTTGGCACGTTCAATATAGGGTTTAAGAGCCTCGTAATCAGATAAAGGTACTTGGTCTTTAAACTCTTGATAGGTCTTGATGTTTTTAAAACCATGGTGTTTTCCAAAGGCAGTAGTAGCCCCTTTTTGAATCAATGTTCTTAATACACTTTCTTGCACTTTATAGGCTGTTTTACCTTCTTTACGTAACCGCGAGTAGAGGCGTCGGGCCCAAATTTTTGCGATGAAAGAGTTTAATGCCAAAGTAAAAATTACTGGTTGTAAATGTATTGTAAAACAGTCTGACCAACGGCTTTTAAGGTGGGCTTATGAATGACATCCATATTGTCGTTATGGGTATGGTGAAACGACCCAAAGTCTCTTTTTTGCACATCGTAATGAATGATATCAATAGTAGGTATTTTAGCTATTTCATTCACATACTTGTGGTCATCTGTAATGCCATAGGGCTCTATCTCTGAGGTAAAATAACCTGCGTACCCTAATTGAGCAGCTGTTTTCCAAACGTCTTCCACAATATTTTTGGCATAGCGCATCGAATGACCTTCTTTAGGAAAACGTGCATCTTTAGCGCCTACCATATCTAGTAAAATACCTGCATTAGGGCTATAGGCAGAGCCAAAACTTTTATTTCTACTCCAGTATTGGGCGCCTAAAGCCCATGTATCTTCTTTAGGGCCTTGTGCCGAAGAAGGCTGGCCGTAATCTTCAGCGTCAAAAAAAACAAGATCAATACCTACTTTGGGTTTTATTTGGGCTTGTATAATACTTTCTAAAACACCAAGAATCACGCCAACCCCACTGGCACCATCATTAGCGCCTAAAATAGGTTTGTCTGTATTCTGTACATCTCTATCTGCAATGTGTCTAGTGTCGTAATGGGCAAAAAGCACAATGCGCTTTTTCAGATCAGGCATCCATCGTGCACAAATGTTTTTTATGTGTAATTTTTTTCTATCGTAAGACATCACCACCCCTTTTTGAATTTGGGTCTGTAGGCCAAATCCCTCCAAAACAGAGCGCAAATAATCTACGCAAGCGCCGTGAGCTTTTGAGTTGGGTACTCTTGGCCCAAAGTCAACTTGAGCTTTTATGTAGTTATAAGCATTTTCACTGTTAAAATCAGGTGCTACAACTTTTGGTTGAGAGTCAAGTGTTGGTGTTCTACTCTGCTCTTTAGTTGTAGTGTTAGAATCGGATGTGCATCCCCCCAAAAACAACATCCCCCCTAAAAAGAATAGCCACAGATTACGTTTTTTCCCAAGTTGTACCATCTCTAGAATCTTTAAGTTGAATAGAAAGTTCAGAAAGTTTATCTCTAATTAAATCAGAAGTTGCGTAATCTTTGTTTTCTTTTGCGTTTTTTCGAAGCTCAATAATTAACTGCATCAAATCATCTTGGTTTGACGCTGACTTGTCTTTTGAATCTTTAGGTAATTCTAATCCAAGAATCTCAAAGAGGATCACATCAAAATTGTGCTTGAGTAGCTTTAGGTCTGCCAAAGAAAGTTGCGCGTTATTGCGCGAAGCATTTTGAATAATTTTAACAAGGCCAAAGAGTTCAGCAATACAAATAGGCGTATTGAAATCATCATCTAGTGCGGCAAAACATTTATCTAAAATAGGTTTAATCTCTACAGACGAGTTTTCAGAAGCCTTAAGATTTTGCAAAACAGAATACCCATTTACAAGCCTTTCAAATCCTTTTTGAGCGGCCAAAAGGGCCTCGTTAGAAAAATCAAGGGTTGAGCTGTAGTGGGCTCCTAAAATAAAAAAGCGAATGGTCATTGGGCTATACGCCTGTTCAAGAAGTTTGTGATTCCCTTCAAAGAGTTCATCTAGGGTAATAAAATTACCTAAAGACTTGCCCATCTTTTGCCCATTGATGGTAATCATATTGTTGTGTACCCAATACTTTACGGGTTCTTTACCTGAAGCCCCCACAGATTGCGCAATTTCACATTCATGGTGCGGAAATAAAAGATCCATCCCTCCGCCATGTATATCAAAATGTTCGCCCAAATATTTGGTGCTCATCACAGAGCATTCTAAATGCCAGCCCGGAAATCCTTCACTCCAGGGCGAAGGCCAATGCATCAGATGTTCTTTGGCGGCCTTTTTCCAGAGGGCAAAATCGGTAGGGTGTCGTTTTTCATCGCCGCCCTCTAAACTACGCGTTTGTTCTAATAAATCTTCAATCTTTCTGCCAGAGAGCTTGCCGTAATGGTGGTGGGTATTGTATTTGGGTACATCAAAATACACCGATCCGTTGACCTCATATGCATAGCCTGCCTGAAGAATTTTTTCGATCATTTGAATTTGCTCGGTAATGTGTCCGCTTGCACAAGGCTCAATAGAAGGAGGGAGGCAATTTAAAGCATCCATGTTCTGGTGATACCTCAAGGTGTAGTGCTGAACCACTTCCATGGGCTCGAGCTTTTCAAGCTTGGCTTTTTTTTGAATTTTATCTTCACCCTGGTCGCCATCACCCACCAAATGGCCTACATCGGTTATGTTTCTTACAAAGCGCACTTTATATCCGCTATAGCTAAGGTAACGCCGCATCACATCAAACACTATACCCGGTCTTGCATGTCCTAAATGGGCATCGCCATAGACAGTAGGGCCGCACACATACATACCAACCAAAGGCGCATTCAATGGCTTAAAAAGTTCTTTTTTTCGCGTAAGCGTATTTTTAATGTAGAGATCTCTCATGGCTAGAGTTCAAAGGTATTAAATTTTACGAGCCATGGTGATAGGGTTCATTGTGAATAATGGTAAAAGCGCGGTAGAGTTGTTCTAAAAAAAGAATGCGTATAATTTGATGTGAAAAGGTACATGGTGAAAGCGATAGTTTTTGATTGGCTCTTTGGTAGAGTTTTTCTGAAAAGCCATAAGCGCCTCCAATAACAAATACAATGGGTTGTTTAGACTGATAAAGCTGCCGCTCTTCAAGGGTTTTGGCTAGTGATTCAGAGCTTTGTAATTTGCCTTTTACGTCTAATAAAATCACCCAATCTTGTGTGTTAATCTTGGCAAGAATAGCACTGCTTTCTTTTTTGTTTTTTTCTTTTGGGGGGATGGTTTTTTCAGTGCTTTCTTTCACTGTAGTAATTGAAAATCGGGCGTACTTTTTAATGCGATTTTCATACAGAGTGATGCCTGTTTTTAGATACTCAAAAGAGGTTTTACCCACTTGGATGAGGTTTATTTTCATTTCGGAATTAAATTTTATGTAAAGCTATAAAAACTAGGTGGCTGGCTTTGTATATTTTTGTCTAAAAGCTGACGTATGGATATTTCTAAATACAGATCGCAAATAGAAGATAATATTAAAAGAGCCTTTAAAGAAGATGTAGGAGATGGTGATCATACTTCAAATGCTTGTGTGCCAAATACTCAAACCAAAAAAGCCCGGTTATTGGTGAAAGATAATGGCGTTTTAGCTGGGGTTGAACTCACTAAAATTTTACTTGATCTTCTCGCTCCAGAGATTTCAATAGACGTTAAAATAAAAGATGGCACACAGGTGACACATGGGGATGTGGCTTTTTACTTAGAAGGCAATGCTAGAAAAATACTCACTGTTGAAAGGCTAATTTTAAATTTCATGCAACGTATGAGTGGCATTGCCACTAAAGCACATAGCTATGCCCAAAAAATAAGTGATTTACCTACACAGGTGCTAGATACCCGAAAAACAACGCCTAATCAACGGATTTTTGAAAAATGGGCGGTGTCAATTGGGGGCGGAACTAATCATCGCTTTGGTTTGTACGACATGATCATGATTAAAGACAACCACAACGATTATGCAGGCGGAATTGACAAGTCTATTGCCCATGTGCATAAATACTTAGAAGAGCTGGGACGAAAAATTAAAATTGAAATAGAGGTTAGAAATTTTGAAGAGCTTGATCAGGTTTTGAGCATAGGCGGTGTTGATCGAATTATGTTAGATAATTTCTCAGTAGAAGATACCAAAAAAGCGGTAGAGATTATTGATAAAAGATATCAGACGGAGTCTTCAGGCGGTATTACCTTAGAAACCATACGTGACTATGCTTTATGTGGCGTAGATTATGTGTCTGTTGGAGCGCTTACCCATCAAATTTTAAGTTTAGATTTAAGCCTTAAGGCATGCTGATAGAATTTAGCAAAATAGTAGATGGCACTTTAATTGCGATTAAAAAAAGTAAAATACTCAAACTCTCATTGCCTGGTTTTGACGGCAAAAGCATGTATGAGGTATTTGAGTTTTTCTTTAGATCTGTTATTAAAGGTGCTGTAAATATGCGGGCAGCGGCAGTGTCTTTTAAATTTTTCTTAGCGCTTTTCCCGGCTATGATTTTTATTTTCACCTTGATTCCGTACTTGTTGCAATTTGTCCCTTTTTTGCCCGAACAAGATTATGTACAGTTCATTATGGATGAAATTCATATTATTTTGCCTGAAACGGTTTATCAGAGCATTAAAGATACAGTCTTTGATATTTTGAGCATCAAACGCCAGGGGCTTTTGTCTTTTGCGTTTTTACTTACGCTTTTTTTTGCTACCAATGGCTTTATGGCTCTTATGACTGCTTTTAACCATTCTATTAATGTGACCACCAAAAGGCATCCCTTAAAACAACGTTTTTTTGCTATTCTACTGATGTTTATTACGCTTTTTTTGGTCTTATTAACGACTATTTTAGCGGTGGTCAGTGAGTTGGCCTTCGATTATATTTTAAGCCATGATATATTGCATAGGGGCTTTATGTACTACTGCATTGTTTTTGTAGACTTTTTAATTATTGTAGCATTAATTTATTTGGCTATTTCGTTCATGTATTATTTTGCGCCTGAAAACAGAAAACACTGGAAGTTCTTTTCGGCAGGCTCAAGTTTAGCTACTTTACTTTGCATAATGGTAACGGGTGCTTTTAGTTGGTATGTGGCTAATTTTGGCAATTACAATAAAGTCTATGGCTCTATTGGTACACTGATGATTTTTATGATTTGGGTAAACATCATCTCCACAATTTTGATTGTAGGCTTTGAGTTAAATTCAAGCATTCAAAGTGCGAGTTTAGTTAGGGAGAATGATAAGGAGTAAAAGAATATTTAAGGGAGCTTTTTTTATATTATTATCAATGGTGATAATTACCATTTTAACAGGCTACATTTTCTAGAGGTGGGCAGATAGCTTCATTCTTGGCTTGAATTTTCGTTCTTTTCTTCAAGGAAAAGGACAAAAAAAAGGATAGAAGAAAATAACTTAAAAAAAACGGGGTAACTCCAACAATGCAAACTTTACTTGACTTGGGTTTAGAGAGTTGATAACTTTGTAAAAAATCGACTTATGCAAAAATTTTCACAATTCATCACTTTAGTTATTGTATCTATTTTTTTAACATCTAGTGCTTGCAATAAAAACAATTCTAAAGAAGCACCTTTAAACCAAGCAAGGTTTCCGGATTGCACTTGTGATAAAATATTAGATTCTTCACTAGATACTTGGGTAGAAGATATCATTGAAGAACCCAATATATATGGCTCAGAATTAAAAAGTGATGTTTTTGATCTTAAAGGTATTTATGCATACGAACTATCAACAGGAGATACAATAATTCATATTTTGAGTCAACATGGCGACGATAATGGCCCATGGAATGAGCATGGGTATGCCACTTGCGATTTAAAAGCAGCAACATTTATGTATGAGTATACTGGTGAAAAGACTTTGATTGCGACTCTTTTTTCAGCAGATTGAGTGATGTTTTTAACTCGAATGCAATCCTATTCGATTGCCTTCTGTGTCAATGAACTGTGCAAAAAAGCCAAATTCGCCGATGTCGGTTTTAGGCACAATGACTTTACCGCCTGCGGGTTCTACTTTGGCTAATTCTATATTTAGATCTTCACACGAAAAATAAATAATAGTGCCATCCGTACTCGGGTGATTAACTGAAGACTGCACAATACAACCAGAAGAACCTGGCCATTGAGACGACCCAAACATGTACATTTTACTATCAGGCATTTCAATATATTGGAATTCAAGTCCAAAAACATTGGCATAAAAGACTTTTGCTCTTTCAATATCTGTGGCGGCAATTTCACACCATTGGACTGGGTTTTTACTCATAATCATTGTAATTAAAACATTCAGATTGAAATTAAAAAAAATGTATCTTTAAAGAAAATTTATGTTCATGAAAAAAATACTTTTTCCTCTTTTAATAATTTTAATGATTTCTAATTGTTCAAAAAATAAAGATGTTCCTCAATTAGATAGTTTAATTTTTGGTACTTATTATGGAGAGTGTATGCCTTCAAACGAAATGTGTATTGAAACTTTTAAATTAACCAATACTCAATTATTTGAAGATGAGTTAGATGATTACGATAATACTCAATTTGCATATACACCTCTAAGTCAAGCGCATTTTAACGTTGCTTCTGATTTAGCTATTACCTTTATACTTTCAAACCTAAATAATTATCCAGATTCAACTTTTGGTTTTCCAGATTCATTTGATCAAGGAGGCGTGTTTATTTCTGTTGAAGAAAATGGAGTGGCAAAAAGATGGAATATTGATAGAGATTTAACTTTTGTTCCTTCTCATTTGCATTCCCTTGTCAATCAAGTCAATGCTAAAGTTTATGCTTTACAAGATCTTTAAGCGTTTTTTTGAAATGTAAAATATTCCCCTTTTGGCAAAAGGTGAATCATCTCTGCAATTTTTTTTGGGGGGATGGTAAGTTTGCGTTTTTGAAGATCAAGCCAAGCGCCACTTAAACTGATATGAGCTGCTTTTTGTCCCTTTTGATTGAAAATCTCGTGGTGCAAGACCCATTTAGAGCCATCGGCTGAAAAATCACCTTTTAACACATTGATTTGAATGGTTTCTTCCATTTTAATCTCTTTTAAAAATGTGCATTCTTCTTTAAAAATGATAGGGCCAATACCTAAGGTGCTCATTTGAGATGGACTGAACTGATTTTCAGTAAAAAAACGAATGCGGGCATGTGCCCCAAAGTCGTAATAGGCAGAATGACGAACATGCCCGTTAGCATCACAATCTTGCCAGCGGATTTCTATTGATTTTTTAAAGGGATCCATTAATAGTCAAAAGTAGTCTTTTGACTTCTTTTTTAAAAATACTGATTTGAATTAGTTATCCCGAACTCAGGTTATGAAGTTCTAATGCATAATTCGGGTTGAATTAAATGAAGTTATTAAAGAAAAATTTACCTTTCTAACCTGAGTTCGAAACAAGCATCTTTCAAAAAAGAGCATTTCCACTTACAAAATCAAGTGAACTCAACAAGAATAAGGTTTCGGAAAGATTGGGTGTGACGAATGGGGTAACACCAGTATTAGCTATTTCAAGTAGCACGTAAAACGCCCTAGTCTCCTAGTTCACATAAAAGAGCATCATAATTTTCACACTAGATCTTAATTCGCTTCTTAAGGGAAAGTTTTTATAGAATTATACCGTCGCCCATTTTAATTATCCGATCAGTTTTTTTTGCAAAGTCGAGGTCGTGGGTGACTACTAAAAGTGACATTTTTTGTTCAAGACTAAGTGCTCTCAAAATATTGAAAACATTATCTGCATTTTTGCTGTCTAAATTACCAGTAGGTTCATCAGCCATAATAATTTTTGGGTTATTGATCAGTGCGCGAGCAATTGAAACTCTTTGTTTTTGCCCACCAGATATTTTATATGCTTTTTTGTTTGCTTGAGAAGCTACACCCAGCATCTCTAACTTTTCAAAGGCACTTTTTTTTATAATTTCTTCACTCTGGCGCCCTAGTTTAAGTGCTGGAAGCATCACGTTTTTTAATACAGTAAATTCAGGTAGTAAATAATGAAATTGAAAAATAAATCCAATTTTTTCATTTCGAATTTTTGCCAAATTAGTATTGTTGAGCAGAGACATATTTTCATGATCTAATATTAACGTGCCTTCGTATTGAGTGTCCATAGTAGATAAAATGTAAAGAAGAGTTGATTTTCCGCATCCTGATTTACCCATAATAGATACAAATTCGCCATTTTTAAGTTCAATTGAAATGTTTTTTAAAACATGAAATTTTTCAGGGTCATAGAAATACTTATTAATATTTATAGTTTTTAGAACAGTGCTCATTATTATTGATTGGGTTATTTTCCTCTGATTATCTCTACTGGATCAATTTTTCTGGCTTTTAAAGCGGGTAAGAAGCCAGCTAAAAAGGTACATATTAAGGCAAAGGAAATTCCTGTGATATAAAAAAATGGGTCATAATTAATCGGATAGGTCTTTATAGTGGGAAGAGCTTCAGTTATAAAAGGAATATTGTCAATAACAATTGAAATGCTGTATCCTAAAATCAATCCAAATATCCCCCCAAAAAGACCGATAATTAAAGCTTGAATAATGAATATCAATAAAATATCATTACCTGAAAAACCTGTAGCTTTTAGAATAGCGATATCGTCCATTTTTTCATAGATAAGCATGTTTAAAATATTATAAATCCCAAAGCCTGCCACAATAAGTAATGTAATAGAAACGGTATATGAGATTAAAGTTCTGATATAGGATCCTGTGTCAAATTGAGCATTGGCAGTATTGATGTCGAGGGCTTTTACTTCAAAGATATTTTCAATTGTTTTTGAAAGGCCAAGAGCATGTTCAATGTTGTGTAATTTCACATGAATTCGTGTAATATAATTACTGCCCACTCCGAGTAATTGTTGCGCCATTTTTAAATTTACATAACTTTGAGCGTCATCTATTTCTGCTAAGCCACTTTGAAAGATGCCGCCTATATTTAAGGGGTGGCTTACTCCATTTGTGCCTAATACCTGAAGTTTATCACCTACAGAAAGAGATAATTTTTTTGCAATTCCAGCCCCTAGGAGTATGCTGTTTTTTCTTTTTCTTAAACTATTTGGATCGCCCTTGACAATGTAATCTTTAAAGTTGAACAAGCGCATTTCCTCGCTTACTTCAATGCCGTTGATAATGCCATTTAAGTTATTGGCGCCTGCAATATAAAAAACTTTACAGGTGGTTTGTGGAGTTGCTCCCTTAACTTTTTTATTTTCTTTTAAATCTTTTAACAAGGGCAAAGCATCATGAATGCGTGCAAGTCTAGATTTTGGTTTAATAGAATGTATGTGGTGCCAATTAAATTTGAAGTCTTGGTGCCTTTGAATGGGTTGAATTTGGGTGGGATCAGTTTTGTTGTAAATTTGAATATGAGGTGTTCTGTTTAAAATGAGACCATCTAATAATTGATTTAAACCTGTCATAAAACCCATCATGATAATGTAGGTCCCAATGCCAAACATCACACCAAGAGCAGCAATTATGGTTTGCTTAATTTTTGAGGTTAAATGTGTTGTTGCGATGTCTAAGATTAAACCAAAATTACGCATGCTTAATTGGGTTTAATAATATGGGTAGTGGTGTCTAAACCATTTTTAATCTCAACAAATCTTAGGTTTTTAACCCCTAATTCAACATCAATAATTTTATCGACTGTTTTAACTTTGTTTTCTCCTATTAGATATTCTGATGGAATGGTAAGTACATTTTTCTTTTTTGAGACTACAATATTAACTTCGCCAGATAATCCATTATATAATTTAGATGGATATTCTAAGAAATGGCCTTCAACATGAAAAGTTTGGGTGTTTTTATCTTTTTTATCGGAAATATAACTCAACAGGCATTTAAACACTTTGTTTGGATAGGCGTCTAAATGAATTATGGCAGTATCTCCCACATTTATCTTAGAGATGTCTACTTCATCAATATACATGTCAATAATATAGTTTTCTGCACTTCCAATTTCAGCAAAAATTTCTTGCGAATGAATTAAATCTCCGACTTGTTTGTGTATGGCAAAGACTTTTCCGTCCATCTCAGATTTTATTTGAAAATCATCTAGTTGACTACGCTCAGATTCTACAATATTCTTTGCTTTTTGCAACTGATTTTTAAGATTAATCTTTGTTTGTGAATACTGGTGCAATAAGCTGTTTATTTGGTTGGATGAGCTTTGATAAGTAAGCAATGCATTTTCCAATTCGTTTTTAGTGCCTATTTCTTGATTCCAAAGTCGTTTTAATCTTCCATAGTTTATGGAATCTACCTTGTTTTTTTCTCTTAATGTATGCAATTCTAGTTCAAGATTTAATAGTATATTATTTTTTCCACTATAATTTTCCTTAGCCTCGTCTAGACTTATTTGAGCGTTTCTAAGTTTGTTTTCTATACTAGTATTTGGTGTTATTTTAAATAACGGATCTCCTTTTGAGACCCGCATTCCTTCTTTGATAAATACTTTCTGGATCACTCCCGGTATAGAAGATCTACAAAAGTAAGAGTTTTTTGGGGTCACTGTTGCTGAGGCATATACGGATTCAGTAATGTCATTTAATTTGGGGGTTATTGTATCTGAATTTTGTTTAGAATTACATCCAAACAGCAAAATGAGCAAAGAAAGGTAATACGGTCTCATAGTTGTATATTTACTTACATTATAGTTTTTTAGTGAAGTAATCTTGCACCCATGCCTTTAATTGATTTTCTGTCAACTTATTTCCGACAGTTTCAACACCAATCAGTTTCTTTTTAAGAGCCATGTCTTGTTGGATGTGTTTCTGATATTGAATCTTAGTTTCTGCAGGGCCAAAAACAACTACTTTATTAGCTGTTAGAATCTTTTTAGTTATCAAATCAAAGAATCGTTTGGTTTGTTGTTTTCTTCTTTCTAGTAGCTTAGATTCTGAGGTAGCATCCTGAGTTGCGTAAGGGGTTTTACCTTTGGCGCCACCATGTAAATTATACTGTTCGATGTTTGAAGAAAGAGTTTCAATTTTTTTGTTTTCATTGTCAATGATTAGAGCTTTGTTTAAATCTAACCATATGCCGATATTATCTCTCATAGTTTTTTAAATTATACCCCAATGATAGAAAGATATATGAAGGAAAGAAATGAGAATTGATTAGGCAAAGTATGATTTTAATCATTTTTTTTAAGAAGAGGTTATATCAAATTTGAAGTAAAGTAATCTTTTGGACTTCACACCGCTTAAAACACTTTCATTATCTCTTCAAACTTTAGTTGAGCGAAAGCTCTGGGCTAAAGTCTTAGTTGGAATGTTTATGGGCGCGCTTGTTGGCCTTTTTTTAAGTTCAAAAATCAGCCATTTTCCGACAGAATATGGTGTAGTAATTTCTAATTGGCTTTCGGTGCCCGGAAAGCTTTTTTTAAAAATGATTCAAATGATTATGATGCCTTTGATTTTCGTAAGTATTATTACGGGCATAGTGAATAGCCCTGTTGAAGAGCTAAAAAAAATAGGAGGGTTTATTATATTTTATTTTTTTTTATCTACCATTATTTCTGTATTTATTGGGGTAGGAACTTCTCTTCTTATAAATCCCGGAGGGATGTTTCCGGAAGACAACCAATATGCTAGACAAACAGTAAAAAATCAAATTTATAGCCAAGGAGATTTTGTGAATCTACCTGAATATATGATGGAGATACTGCCAGGCAACCCATTGGCTTCTATGGTTTCAGGAGAGTTGCTTTCAGTGGTAGTGTTTACGTTTATCATAGGCATCTCTATTACCCAACTTAAAGATCAATACAAGCAACCAATTATACTTTTTTCATCTTCAATTCAACAAATTTGCATTACTGTAGTAAAATGGGCAATGCGCTTAGTGCCTTATGCTGTATTTGGCCTCATGACAAACTTAGTCTATTCTACTGGAACAGAAACCTTAAAAGGGTTAGCTATTTATCTTGAAACAGTGTTTGTGGCATTTCTTTTTATGGTAATGGTTTATAGTATACTCTTACTTATTTCAGGCAGAAACCCATTGGTGTTTTTTAAAAAGAGTAAAGAGGTTTTATTACTTGCATTTTCAACTACAAGCTCAGCTGCAGTGATGCCTTTATCAATACAAACGGCTCAAGAAAAACTTAAGATAAGTAAGCACATCAGTAATTTAATTATACCATTAGGTACTACAATAAATATGGATGGCACAGCGATATATCAATGTGTATCTACGGTGTTTATAGCACAAGTTTGCGGTCTAAATTTAGATGTGTCCACATTATTGTTTATAGTAATTACTATTACTTTGGCGTCTATAGGAACACCTGGTATTCCAGGTGCCGGAATAGTTGTTTTGGCATCTACTCTTGAAGGCATGGGTATACCGACAGCAGCTTTAGTATTGATTGTAGGCTTAGAGAGAATATTGGGGATGTTTAGAACAATGGTTAATGTGATTGGAGATTTAACTGCATGTGTGATTTTTGAAAAATTTACGTGAATAGATGAAAAATGATACTACAATCATAAAACGCTCTTTAAAGTCAGCTGTTTTTATTGAAGATAAATTACGCCATTCATTAGAAAGATCCGGAGCAAGTGATTCTCTTATAGAAAAAATCATTATTGAGGTTAAAAATATTTTATACGAGGGTATTTCTACTAAAGAGATATATAAAAAAGCATTTAGTATGCTTAAAAAAGAGGCGCTTCCTGCAGCAGGAAGATATAAGCTTAAAAAAGCGATTTTAGAACTTGGGCCAACAGGCTATCCATTTGAAAAATTTGTAGCTGCATTATTGCAATTTCAAAGCTATGAAATTCAAGTTGGCACAATTGTTCAGGGACACTGCGTTGCACATGAGGTAGATGTTATTGCTGAGAAAAACAATTCAAAATACATTGTTGAATGTAAATTTCACAGCGATTCTTCAAGGCACTGCAATGTTAAAATCCCACTGTACATTCAGTCTCGATTTGTAGATATAAAAAAAGAATGGATGAAAAAAAGTAGTGGCGACAAAAAACAGTTTCAAGGTTGGATATTTACCAATACACGCTTTACAAAGGATGCTATTCAGTATGCAAATTGTAGCAACTTAAAATTAACGGCCTGGAGTTTTCCAAAAGAAGGGAGTTTAAAAGAACGCATTGATCTGTCTGGGCTACACCCAATTACATGCTTAAGCACAATTACGATGAAAGAAAAAGAGCAGTTGTTAAAACGTGAAGTAGTGTTGTGTAAAAGTATTATCACAGAACCAGATGTACTGAATCTATTAAATATAAAAGAGATTAGAAAAAAGAAAATAATGAAAGAAATTAAGGAATTATGCAGGTTGTAGATAAGTGTGTAGCGAAGCCAGAGAGCTTAAAAATTCATTTTTTGGGAGGAGCACAAACAGTAACTGGATCAAAGTATTTGTTAGAATTTTCAGACCACTGTATTCTGGTGGATTGTGGCCTGTTTCAAGGAAAAAAAGAATTAAGACAAATAAATTGGGAGCATTTGCCACTTGAGATTTCAAAAATTGATTTTGTGTTGTTAACACATGCTCATATTGATCATTCTGGCTATTTACCCAAGCTGGTTCAAGCAGGGTTTAAAGGGCGAGTCTTAGCAACAAGTGCAACAATTCAAATCACAAAAACTATTTTATTGGATAGTGCTAAAATCCATGAAGAATATGCGAAAAAGGCTAATTTTGAAGGTTTTTCTAAACATAAACCCGCAAAGCCATTATATAGTAGGCAAGATGCTGAAAAAACACTCTCCTATCTAAAGAGTATTGATGAAGGTGCTTGGGTTCAATTATTTGAACACATTCGTGTGCGATACAATTACAATGGGCATATATTAGGCTCATGTTCTCTTGATTTAGATATTCACGGATCTCGTTATGTGTTTTCAGGGGACGTCGGTAGAGAGACAGATTTGCTTTTGCCTTCACCAAAACAACCACTAGAAGCAGATGTTCTTTTTCTAGAAAGCACATATGGTGATGTAGAACATAAAAAAGAGAATGTAAAAGAGTATTTGATGCAAATCATTAATAAAACTGTTTTGAATAATGGCGTAGTTCTTATACCAAGTTTTGCAGTTGAAAGAGCTCAGGCATTGATGTACATTTTATGGAAATTAAAAGAAGAGAAGAAAATACCAAATATTCCAATGATCCTCGATAGCCCAATGGCGTCAAAAGTATTAGAAGTATTTAAAAGTCATCATCAACTACATAAACTAAACAGTACAGACATTAAAAGAATGAAGGAGTCTTTTAAGATTGTGGAGTCTTATCGGGAGACCTGGGAGGTGATTGATAGTCAAATGCCTAAAATAGTAATTGCAGGCAGTGGCATGGTTACCGGAGGTAGAATTCTGACATACCTTTCAAGGTATATAAATAAAAAAGAAACTGGAATTCTTTTGGTAGGATTTCAAGCCGATGGCACTAGAGGTCGGAAATTATTAGAAGGTGAAAAATCAATAAAGATTATGGGTAAATATTATGATGTTAAAGCGAGTATTTACCATACAGAAAGCTTATCTGCGCACGCAGACCAGAAGGAATTAGTTAATTGGGTAAATAAAATCACTTATCCCCCTAAAAAAATATTTATAGTGCACGGAGAGCCTTTAGCGGCAAAAGCTCTTCAAAGAAAACTAAAGGAGATAAAGAAATGGGATGCTCAAATTCCAAAATTGTTTGAGATTATAGAGTTGCCATTTAAGCCAAATTCTTTAAGGCTTCAAAAATCATGACTCTATATGAGGTATGTCATTTTAAATAAATCAAATGAATCTTAAGTTTGATAATAGAAAATCTAATAAAAGCTATGGATATTAATATAAATGCTAAAAATCATCTGCATCAAACTCAACTTAATGATTATTATTTAAATCATTTAAGTCAAAAATTTGAAAGGTATAAGTTCATTAAGACGCTAGAAATAAAGATAGTGAAAAATCAAAGTGATCAATATGTAATTAGCTTAACGGCGTCACCGACAAATGGTCAGGTTTTATTTGCTGAGGCTGATGAAGCGCTTGAGAGTATCGCATTAAAAAGTGCGATTAAAAAATTAAGCACACAATTAGAAAAGTATAAAGAAGTACACTACAAGTCGTCTCATAAAAACAAATCTGTTTTTCAATAACAATAAAGCAATCTATACAGAAATCTAATTAAGACAGCAGTTGGTT
This sequence comes from Flavobacteriales bacterium, assembly GCA_020629755.1. Taxonomy (GTDB): domain Bacteria; phylum Bacteroidota; class Bacteroidia; order Flavobacteriales_G; family JALEGO01; genus JAHDHZ01. Next base: position 45,604 of record JAHDCS010000011.1, read on the forward strand.
TTTTGAATTTTAAAATAAGAATTATGAAAAGTATGAAGATTATTTTTTTGCTTTCGGTTTTAATACCGTTTAGCTTTTTCGCTCAAGTAAATAAGATACAAAACAATGCGCAAAACGTTACTCAAAATGAGTCGTATGAAGGTATTGTTGTTTTGCAATTATCTGATGTTTCAAACGAAACCTTTAATAAGGTTGAGAGGTATTTCTTAAGTAAAAGAAATGCTAATTTAGAGTATAGTTGCATGAAATCTAGCATAGTTGTAATTAAGTTTTATAACAATAATTTTTCATCAAAGGCAGATAATGCCATGCAGATTAAAAATCAGATATTATCAATTGATAATAAGATAAAAGTGGATGTTGTCTTTGTTGATGTATATCAAAGTACAGCAAGTTCAAAATGTTAGCTCTTTGATGTTTTCTTTTAAGGGGGGATAAGGACAGCGTTTAAAGAATGGATGGATTACCCAATGCAATCCGGATTAAAGCATTTTTCTGTCATTAAAAAGTCTTAATAGGCACGAAAATTTGAGGATTTTAAAAGCACGCTGTAAGACTGTTATTTAGAAGGGCTTTTGAAACACTAGGTGTGAGAAAATAGCTATCTTTGCCCTTAGAGTTCATAATCATTATTGAATGGAAGACTATAAAAAAATACTAGCCATAAGCGGAAAGCCTGGGCTTTTCAAATTGGTTGGGCAAATGAAAAATGGCATTGTAGCTGAGGCCTTATCTGACAAAAAACGGTTTCCGGTGTATATGTCTGAAAACACATCTTCATTAGAAGACATTAGTATTTACACAGAAGAAGGAGAGGTGCCGCTTAAAGAAGTGCTTGAAAAGATGCACAAGCATTTTTCTGGAAAAGCACATGCGATTTCTATGAAAGACGCAAAAAAAGTAACGGATGCCTTTTCTAAAATATTGCCTAAATACGATAAAGAGAGAGTATACACCTCAGACATTAAGAAGGTATTGAGGTGGTATAATACTCTTATTGAAGCAGATCTTTTGATTTTAGAGACCAAAACAAAAAAGAAATCAGATAAAAAAGAGGCTGACACTACTAAAGAGGCAACCACAAAAAAATCAACTGCTGCAAAAAAGAAAAATCCGCCTAAAAAAGTAAATACAAAAGTGCAGAGTAAAAAAACGGGTGCAGTTAAAACACCTGTAAAGAAATAAAACGGCATGTCAAAATCCCCCCTAAAAAAAAAAGAACCTACCTTCCTGAAGATTTTCAAATAGCGTCATGGGAAGCGCTACAACCGTATTTTGATCGGCTCGAATCTTTTCAGCTAAACTCTATTGAAGAGATAAACAAGTGGCTTGGTGAAAAAAGTGAGCTTGATTCATTCTTAGAAGAAGATATGGCCTGGCGCTATATTTTAATGAATTTAGACACCACTGACCAAGAAAAAGCCAACAGCTTTCAATTCTTTGCTACTGAAATTGAGCCAAAAATAAGCCCCATTGCCAATAGGCTGAATACAAAATTGAATCAATCGAAAGCGAAACACTTCTTAGGCGATGATTATAAAGTATTTTTAAGATCTGTTGCTACAGCGATAGAATTGTTCAGAGAAGAAAATGTGCCTCTTTTTTCTGAGCTTCAGGTAAAAGCACAAGAATATGGGGCCATTAGTTCAAAAATGACTATAGAGCATGGAGGTAAAGAGCTTACTTTACAACGCGCTTCCCTTTTGTTAAAAGAAAACGACCGCTCGCTGCGCGAGGCTATTTATAAAAAAATAAGCGCACGTAGAGCTCAAGATTCTCAACAGCTACAAAGCTTGTTTGATAAGCTCCGCTCGCTGCGCCATAAGGTAGCCTTAAATACGGGGTTTCAAAATTATAGAGATTATAAATTCAAAGCCATGAACCGCTTTGATTACACCACTCAAGATTGTGAAGATTTTCACGCGTCTATCAGCGAAGTAGTGACGCCGTTTTTGGCTGAATTTGCAAAGGATCGACAACAAAAAATGGGTTTAGAGCGCTTAAAGCCCTGGGATTTGTCTGTTGATCCAGAAGGTTTAGCGCCTTTAAAACCTTTTGATACCGCAGAAGAGCTTGTAGAGAAGAGCATAGAAGTAGCACAAAAAATAGATAAAGATTTTGGCGATTGTTTAACTATGATGCGTGATTCGGGCCATTTAGATTTGGCCTCCAAACAAGGAAAGGCACCTGGCGGATTTAATTACCCTTTATTTGAATCAGGCCTCCCATTTATTTACATGAATGCTGTGGGGGCTAATCGCGATTTGGTGACCATGATGCACGAAGGGGGGCACGCGCTTCATTCGTATCTCACAAAAGATTTGCCAATTTCAGATTTAAAGAGTTTTCCGAGCGAAGTGGCCGAGTTGGCCTCTATGAGCATGGAACTGATCTCAATGGATCATTGGGATGTGTTTTACACCAATAAAAACGATTTAAAGCGTGCTAAAAAAGAGCAGCTTAAAGGCGTTATTTCAGGATTGCCTTGGATTGCCCTAGTCGATAAATTTCAGCACTATTTGTACGAAAATCAGAGCTCTAGTGTAGAAGAGCGCAATGCCTACTGGGAGAGTCAACTGCCTTTATTTAGTTCTAATGCGGTAGATTTTTCGGGCTTTGAAAATAATAGAAAAGAAAGTTGGCTCAGACAATTGCATATTTTTGAAGTGCCGTTCTACTACATTGAATATGGCTTTGCACAACTAGGTGCCGTAGCGGTTTGGAAGAATTACAAAGAAAACCCTTCACAAGCCTTAAAAGACTACAAATCGGCCTTATCGCTTGGCGGCACACGCTCTATTCCTGAGATTTACAAAGCAGCAGGCATCAGGTTTAAATTTGATAAACCATATGTGAAGTCTCTTATGGATTTTGTAGCTAAAGAGCTTAAAGCCTTAGAGGGGTAAGCGGATAGATACCTCTTCTAATTTTTCTGATTTAAAAATGGCGTCTGGCGACACAATAATCTCCTGAGGGTTTATTGGTTTTTTGTAGCGTTCTTTAATTTTAGATTGCACCTCTGGATGCGAGAGATCAAAATCTTTAATCTGCTCTAAGGGGCAAAGTTCAACACCTAAGGCTTCTTTATATATTTTATACACCAATTCAGAGCAATACATTTTTTCGTCTGACCATTCAAACAAAAGATCATAAGGCTTACCTAAGTGTTTTAACCCTTGTTTTTTGAGCTTCATTTTTTCTAAAGCACTAAATCCTTCGTGGTTTTTTAAGCGCTTAACCACAAAAGCACTGTTTTTTCCTCTTTTAATCCAGTCGGTAAGCGGGGTTATTTTAACAGGATTCACGGCTTCAAACACCATGAGTTTTTCTTGGTAATTAAAGATAATACCCATGTGGGTATAGTTAGAGTTAGTGGCCAATGCAATGGCCTTACTTTGAGAAGAGGTAGAGGTATGAAAAATAATATCGCCGTCTTTTAGTCCTTTTTGATCTTGGTGTTTTTGATTTTCTGATGTTTTTGGGGGATGGGTACAAGCGTTTAAAAAAACACCACAGGCCAATAAAAAACCGCTTAGGATTTGAAAAGTTGAATAGGATAGTCGATTTTTGATCATAGTATGCAAGCTGTAAAACAAATATATACCAAATGTTTAGCCCAAGGGGCGTATTTTATTTCTAACGGTAAAGAGGCTGTGGTGATTGATCCTTTAAGAGAGGTAGAGCAGTATGTTGAGTTGGCGAAAGCCAAAGGCGTTGAGATTAAATATATTTTTGAAACTCATTTGCATGCAGATTTTGTGAGCGGACACTTAACGCTCTCAAAAAAAACAGGGGCACCAATTGTATTTGGCCCAGGGGCAAAACCTGAGTTTGATGCTCATATAGCGAAAGATGGGGAGGTATTTAAAGTGGGTGACTTACGCCTAAAAGCCATTCATACGCCTGGCCATACACCAGAAAGTACCTGTTTTTTACTCTTAGATGCATCTGATACACAACATGCGCTCTTTACGGGCGACACCCTTTTTATTGGAGATGTGGGGCGCCCTGATTTGGCGCAAGAAAACACAGGACTTACCAGTCGTGATTTAGCAGGTATGCTTTACGATAGCTTGCATCAGAAAATAATGCCTTTAGACGATCATATTATCATTTATCCAGCCCACGGCAAAGGCTCTGCATGTGGCAAAAATATGAGCAGTGAAACCTCAGATACCTTAAAAAATCAAAAAGCAGAGAATTACGCACTGTCTACTACTCTTTCTAGAGAAGAGTTCATTGATAAGCTCACCACTGATTTAGAAGCACCTCCTATGTATTTTAAAGACAATGTGCGCTTGAATACTACGGGTTACATGCATGTAGACAGACTGCTAGAAAAAACACAAAGTAAAGCACTGTCTATTGAGGTGTTTAAAGAAAAATTAAGTGACCCTGACACAGTGCTTTTAGATGTACGGCATCAAGATGATTTTGTGAAAGGCTATATTCCGGGTGCTATTTTTGTGGGTTTAAATGGTAAGTTTGCTCCTTGGGTAGGCACGCTGCTTAAAGAGGTGAAAACACCTATATTGTTTATCTCGCCAGCTGGGCGAGAAGAAGAAACCATCACAAGATTGGCGCGGGTTGGTTTTGATCACGTATTAGGGTACTTGTCTGGAGGGATGGATACCTGGAAAAAGCACCATGAAAAAGAAGAAAAGATTGATCAGATTTCAGCAGATCAAATCAAAGACACAATACGTGAACCAAAAAATAAAATAGTAGATGTGAGAAAACCATCTGAATACGCTCTTCAACATTTAAAAGAGTCTATGCCTATTTCTTTATCGACTCTAAGTGATCAAATATCAAAATTTGATAACAAACAACAGTATTTTTTACACTGTGGCGGCGGCTACCGTTCTGTAATTGCGGCTTCTATTCTTATAAAAGAAGGTATTTCTAATGTGATTGACATTAAGGGTGGGTTTGGCGCTATTGCTAAGCAAAAAGAGCTACACTTTGAGTTTGGGTAGAAGGTAATATTTTCTTAATAATCTAACCTTTAGTTTCTTGTTCAATCCTGTCCTAAACGTTTCGGATAATGTTTTTCATTTGAGTATTGATGGGCTT
>JAHDCS010000067.1 GCA_020629755.1 Flavobacteriales bacterium
GAAATACTCTAAGTACTACACTTCTAATGTTCAGCCCTCCAGGGGCAGAGCAAAATCCGGCTTCAAGCTTTATATTTATAGGCTTGTTATTTGTAATCTTTTACTTTTTTATGATTCGTCCTCAGCAAAAAAAGATAAAAGCACATAGTACATTTGTCAATGCGCTTAAAAAAAATGACCGGGTAGTCACCAGTGGTGGCATACATGGAAAAGTGATAGAAATTTCTGATAAAACACTTATCATCTCTTCCGCAGAAAGCAGATTAAAAATAGAAAAATCTGCCATTTCTTACGACATGAGTAAACCTTACATGAAAGAAGGTTAGTCTATCAGATGCTTACTCTAGGCATTACAGGTGGTATTGGAAGCGGAAAAACGCATTTATGTAAAATTTTTCAAAGCTTTGGCATTCCTGTATTTTACTCTGACATTCAGGCTAAATTGCTCTATAATGAGCCTGGTTTTTTAAAAAAAATTGCCCTGCTTTTTAAAGACCCGTCTATTATTAAGAAGAATAGTTTAAATAGACAAAAACTTAGCGCTATTGTCTTCTCAGATAAAGAGAAACTAAAAAAGCTAAATCAACTTATCCATCCTAAAGTAGAAGAAAAATTCCAACAATTTAAAGTTCAGCATGCTCAAGCAACCTATATCATTAAAGAGGCCGCTATTTTAATTGAAACTGGATCACATCAATCACTAGATAAAATACTCCTAGTAACAGCACCTAAGGTTCAAAAAATAGACTTTTTAAAAAAAAGAAATCCTTTTTTTACTAAATCTGATATCACAAAAAGAATGGAGCATCAACTCAGCGATCAGCAAAAAAAACCATTTGCAGATTTCATAATCCACAACGATGTCAATAGTTCTAAGAGTATCATAAAACAGGTTAGAGATATTCACCTAACTATGACAAATCTTGCTCTAAAAAAGACAAAGATTTAAAGCCGTTTTCCATCCTCCCAAACAATTCTTTTATACCTTTGAAAGAACTACACTTTAAGCGCATTTCATGGATAATTACTCTGTAAAAAACCCCATTCAAAACAAAGACTTATACACCTTTAAATCTTCTTCTGACGCTCAGATAAATCAGGCCTTTGAAAAGGCGCACAAAGCATTTGAAATAAACCAAGCCCAGAGTATTAATATTCGCATTAAAAATGTCAATAAACTTAGAGCTTATATTCTAAAGCACCGCGAAGAAATTGCCAATAAAATTATTCTAGAGACTGGGAAATCTCGATTTGACGCCTTAACCTCTGAACTTTTTGAAGTCATTGATGTTATTGATGTTATCACAAAAAAGGCAGAGAAAGCTTTGAAAAATGTTACGGTCTCCACGCCTTTGGTGTTGATGGGAAAAAAATCACGTGTACAATACCATCCCTTAGGCACAATACTGATCATCACGCCATGGAATTACCCTTTTTACCAGATGCTCATTCCGAGTATCTTTGCTTATCTTTCTGGTAATGCAGTGATTGTAAAACCTTCTGAAACTACCCCCTTAAAAGGTGTTATAGAAGAACTTATGGAAAAAAGCGGCTTTCAAAAAGACATGATTCAAGTGGTGTATGGCGACAAAACGGTTGGCCAAAAGCTTATTGAGAAAAAGCCCAATAAGATTCATTTCACGGGCAGCACTGCCGCAGGCAAGGCCATTATGAAACAAGCCGCAGAACACTTAATCCCGGTCGATTTAGAACTCGGCGGAAAAGACCCAAGTATCGTCTTTGAAGATGTCAATATTAACAGAACGGTAAATGGTGTGATGTGGGGAGGATTTACTACGGCTGGGCAGTCTTGTACTTCAATTGAGCGTTTGTATATACATGAGTCTATCTATGACCACTTTATAAATGAATTGGCAAACAAAACTAAAAAACTCAGAACTCCTATAGCTAATAGTGACATCGAGCAGCCCGATGGGTATGATGTTGGCTGCATCACCTCAGAAAAACAACTTAACATTATTGAATCCCACATTGCAGACGCTGTTGAAAAAGGAGCCAAAATTCTCTGTGGAGGATCTAGAAAAAAGGATGTTCCAAATTGTTTTTTGCCTACTGTTTTGGTAGACGTTGATCATTCTATGAAAATTATGACCGAAGAAACCTTTGGCCCAGTGATACCCGTAATGAAATTTTCAGATGAAGCCCAAGTCATTAAGTGGGCCAATACATCTGAATACGGACTAGGGGCAAGTGTATGGTCAAAAGATTTAAAAAGAGCCAATCGCGTAGCTTCAGCCTTACATTGCGGCAATGTATCAATAAATAATCATATGATTACAGAGGCAAATCCTAATTTGCCTTTTGGAGGGATTAAACAAAGCGGAATAGGCAGGTACAAAGGGGTTTGGGGCTTTCATACATTTTCATATGTTAAATCTGTTTTGGTCGACAAACAAAGCGGTCTGATTGAGCCACACTGGTATCCCTTTACTAAAACAAAGTATCGGCTACTCAACACCATCTTAGATCATCTACTGAGTGAAAAAAAGAATTGGCTTAAAGTATTGCCTGCGGCTTTAAAATTAGATTCTATTGGTAAAAAAGAACAGATCAAATGAAAACCTATGATTTTATAGTCGTTGGTTCCGGCGCTTCAGGCGGAACGCTGATCAGACATCTTCATAAAAGCGGTGCAGACGTTTTATTGATTGAAGCCGGAAGCGGTTTTACTAAAGAAACGTTTCCTAAAAATGAAATGGAGTTTTCATCTCAATTGTACTGGGGTGGGGGGCTCGAGTTTGATACAAAAGCAAAAACTGCCTTCTTAAGAGCAAAAGTTTTAGGCGGCACTACCATTGTAAACCAAGCTCTTGTAGATCGATTTGATGAGGATTGTTTCTCTGACTGGCATAACAGAACTGGCGTTGATTTTATGAGTGTTGAGAAAATGACGCCTTATTACAAAGCCGTTGAAGAAAATCTCAAACTACATACCTTTGACAAAACATCTAAAAACAGAAATGCCGAACTTTTCACAGAGGCTTGTGATAAACTTGGGTATGATTGGAAATATTTAAGACGAGCCCAAGATGACTGTCAACACGACAATGGCAACGATTGTATTGGGTGTTTGGGGGGATGTTTTAGGGATTCTAAACAAAGTTCATGGGTAACATCCATACAAAAAGCGCAAAAAGAAGGTTTAGAAATTCAGTGTGATTGTGAAATACAATCTATTGAACATAAAAAAGATGGTGTTGTTTTGCATGGCATGCAAAAAGGCAAAAAAGTCTTTTTTAAAGCAAAAACATTGTGTTTAGCCGCAGGAAGCTTTGGCTCTACCGGGCTTTTACTTCGTTCAGGATTTAAAAAACATTTACCAGCACTGGGCAAAGGATTTACCCAACATCCACAATTCATGTATTTTGGGGTATTTGACGATCCTGTGAATGCGCATAGGGGGGCTTTTCAAACAGTGGCTTCAGGCTATAAAGATTTTAGAAAAAAGGGATTCAAATTAGAAGTCGTTTATGCACAACCAATTTCGGTTGCCATGCTTTTAAATGCTTACGGCACACACCATCAAAACCAAATGAGAAATTACACTAAAATGTCATCTATAGAAGTGGCTGTAAGAGATGAGCCTGAAGGCGGCCAAATTGACATTGATCGGTCTGGAAAGCTTAAGATCACAAAAACACTTACTGATCAAGACTTAAAACGAAAAGCCGATGGGGTAGAGGTGCTCAAAAATATTATCGCAGCTCAAGGGGCCAAACAAGTTTTATCATCTCCAGTGTACTTTGGCTTACATTTAATGGGAGGATGTTCTATTGGTATAAATGCTGAGTCTTCTGTGGTAAATCCAGATTTTCAGGTTCACAACTGTAAAAATATTTACATCGCTGACACAAGCATTTTTCCAAGTGCGCCAGGTATAAACCCTTCTTTATCTGCCATGGCTTTCAGTGAAAAATTAGCTCTTGAACTCATTAAAAAATGAAGAAATATTTAGGAAATAGTGCTTTAAAAAGTTTAGAGAAAATAGGCGATATATTGTGTCCTAAAAATGGAGAATTTCCGTCATATTCTGAATTTGGTGCTATTGAATTTGTTGACCAAATGCTCCAGTACGCCCCTGCTTCAGATATAAAAGACTTGAACTTTCTTTTAAGTGTTCTCTCTATTATGCCCTCATTTATTCTTAAATGGATTGTTAGACACATGACTACGTCTGTTGAAAACAATGGCGTATTATCGCCATTGTTTAGACAACTAAATTTTGGATTCAGAGGCCTTATTTTTAGCTCTTATTATGCCGGAAAAAGACCAAAAAACTATACCGGAAAACTTCCAACAGAACTCATTGACTTTTCGCTAAACAGAAAATTAGATTAACGCGCATGCAAACAAAGGCTACATCCTAATTTTCCTGCTAATAAAAAATTTTCACATCCTCTTTAGAAAGGTCTGTATTAAAAAATACAATACCCGAATAAAAAAAATTTATTGAGAGTCTCACGCGCTGATCTTGAATAATCTGATTCCATGCCTGTGACATTTCTGAAGACCAATGTATGTCATCTATCACAATGGCTCCTTTATAAGAAATTTTTGAAACCATTAAATTAAAATTACGCATCGTAGCCTTATATGTATGATTGCCATCAATAATAGCAAAATCTATGGCATCTAATTGACCTAATACATCAGGAACATATTTCTCAAATAACCCATTGAATCCCTTAATGTTTTTGGCTTTTAGAACTTTGAAATTCTTTTGAGACTGCCTATAAATAGACGGATCCGCCTCAATGCTATACACATTGGCTGTATGGTTTATCTTGGCAAGATAAGAAGTAGTTAATCCAAAAGACGTGCCCAATTCTAAAATTGTTCGCGCATTTAAAAAAAGGGCGGTTTGCGCATATAATGATGCAAATTTTGGAGGCATTAATGCTGATTTTGCAATATCTGATATTTTTCTTTTGCCCTTTTTTAGCACTCGACTCCCCGCCCCAAAATCTTGAACATCTAAAATGGTATGATCACACAAAAGATCTTTTCTAAGTGTTTCAACTTCTTTTATCTGTTTTGTTTTGGATGGATGAATAATCTCAGAAAAATAATCAAATAAAAAGGGAGAGTGAGCCTTATATATTGTTTTTGACTGAAAATAATGTAAAAAGAATTTTTGAGCTAAAACAAAAGAAGAGTAGCCTGAAGAAGAGCGCAAATTACTTACGATTTATATTTATTGGTAAGATCGTCAAGCTTACTTTTTTCAAGAACTTCTGTTAGTTTTTGTTTTGTATATCTAGGAAAATCTCCTTTCATCATCCAAGCATAATATCCAGGATCAGATTTTAACACCTCCATAATCAATTTGCCTTTGTGTTTTCCAAAATTAAAGACAGGCTGATTTTCTTTATTCAAAATAAAGCGCCCAGCAAAATCAAAAAATTTCGCATTTGATGAGAAATCAGCTAAAAAATCAATATCATTCTCAAGGTCATCGTATTTATCGAGTTGCGCTTCCAAAACCTCTAGAGTTGCATCAATATCAGCCGCAGCAGAGTGTGCGTTTTCAAGATTTTTGTTGCAATAAAATTTATAGGCCGCCACAAGTGTTCGTTTTTCGAGTTTATGAAAAATGACTTGAACATCCACTAGTTTTCTTTCGTCTAGAGAAAATAATTTATCCGCTCTTAAAAATTCTTCAACTAAAAGCGGCACATCATACCGATTTGAATTGAATCCTGCAATGTCTGCCTGGCCAATAAAGGAAATGATTTGGTCAGCAACATCTTTAAATAAAGGCAACTCTTTCACATCTTGATCATAAATACCATGAATCAATGATGCCTCAACCGGAATAGGCACCCCAGGGTTTATCCTTCCAGAAAGAACACTTTTTTCACCTGAAGGAAACACCTTTAAAAAACTATATTCAACAATTCTATCTAAAGCAACATTAACTCCGGTTGCTTCAAGGTCAAAAAATACAATTGGTTTTTTTAGTTTAAGCTGCATGCTTTCTTACTTACTATTTACCGTCCAATACTTAACGTATTGATACTTTTCGTACTTTGAGGTGTTCTTAAAATCTTTTTTGTATTCTGGCCCCTGAACCAAATACGTCACATTAAGCCAAGTAATCTTTGAGGCATCCAAGCCCGCCTTATTTAATTCGCTAATAAGTAGCTCTTTCGCATTGTATGCTCTTTTCTTAGCCAATTCTTTATTGCTAGAGAATGACTTAGTTGGCACTCTGGATGCACCAGATTCAATCGCTAAAACTAATGACCCATTTTTTTGCAGAATCTCTTTGGCATCGCTTACAAAAGTCTTAAATTCAGAATCCTTCACATTAATTTTGTTCTTGTTATACCCAAAATTGGTCTTGTAAGTAATTGAATTGTTCCCGATGGTTGTTTCAATTAAATCTGTATCAGAAGCCTTCACTTCTTCACTTGTCTTATTTTCTGCCGTATTAGGTGAAGGGATATTAGACTCTTGTGTATTTCCTGCTATTTGAGCTTCTGTAGCTGAAGAGTCTGTGTCGACCTGCAAGGTAACCGGATTTAAGCCTACTTCCTTTTCAATTTCTCTGTACTCTGTACCCATAGGCACAAACGTGCTTTCACTGTAAAACTCTTTACCGTCTAACATATAAGACACACGGTAATCTTTTCCTGGAGGGATGATGAACACATACGATCCGTTGCGTTTATTCGGTCTAGCTTCGCCTACTACTTTTCCGGTTTCATTATCATGAATCAAGATTCGAATGTCCTCAGGAAATTCCATTGAATCTGGTATGATAATTTTTCCTTTAAGTAAAGTTAACCCTGAAGCTTCTGATTCAGCGAGCTCAACCATGTAGATATCCCCAAGTCCGTGTCCGCCTTTGGCATAAGAAGAAAAATATCCTCTTCTTCCGTCTGGACTTACATAAAAAATTTCTTCATCGTGGGTCGTATTTAAAGGGTATCCTACATTCTCAGGTGTAGACCACGTTTGGTTATCTTCTTCAGAGAGTTTACTTGAAAAAATATCATATCCTCCCATATTTTTATGCCCTCTTGACGTAAAGAATAGGGTGCGTCCGTCAGGATGAATATTAGGTGCGTTATCATCAAATTCAGTATTTATCGTTGCGCCTAAGTTTTGAGGCAAGCCCCATTTGCCTGTAGGCAGACGTTTACAAACATAGATATCCATCCCCCCAAAACCTCCTTTTCGATCAGACGAGAAAAACAGCATTTGATTGTCAACAGAAACTGACAAATGGTTTTCAAAAGCATCTGTATTAATTCCTCCAGGTATGCGTACAGGAGAAACCCATTCTTCTCCGGCTTTCTCACTTTTAAGCAGCGTTCCATTTTTTGTATCTCTATATATGTATAAGCTATTTCCGTCACCACTTAAGTTAAGTGTCGCATCATGGTCAGACACTCTAGAGAACTCTAGTATTTTTGGCTCAGACCATTCGCCATTTACGTCTTTTGAAGAGGTATAAATATCTTCATAATGCCAACCTGTTTGATCATCGAGTTGGTATTGATTGCTGCTGTCTGCTCTCAAACGTCTAGATGTATAATAAATTGTATTTTCATCAAGGGTAAGTACAGGACTGTGCTCATGATATTCAGAGTTAATTTTATCGCCAAGATTAGTCACTTTCACATCTATAGGATCTGCCATAAATGCGATTGCATTATCACTGTGTTCAACGCCAAGTTTGGCATACTTGTTAAGTTTGTGTTTAGCAGGCACCTGAGTCATGAAAGCTTCGTATTGTTCTTTTGCCTTTTGGGGCTCACCGTTGTCTAGATACGCTTCTGCCAAATGAAAAATAGCTTCTCTAGGCGCACTTTTTTCAGTGGATGAATAGGTATCATAATTGGCCGTAGTATTTTTAACCGCAATTTCTAGGTGCTTTACAGCATCTGCATCTCCTAGCGGCATATTAGTATAGGCCATGCCTATCTTGTAATGTAGATTTGAATTCTCACCATCGTCTTTTAACAATGGTTTTATAATATCAACGACTTGTTTGTATTTCTTTTCTTCATAAGAAAGTGTGGCGTCTTTAAATTTGGCCGCATATGAGTCTTGCGCATACGATGTGTAAGCAAAAAATAAAAAAGGTAAAACAGATAAAATTTTCATAACTATACTTTTCTCTCAGGGTTAAATTGTTCTAAATAATCAGCTACTTTTCTAAGGAAACTTCCGCCCAGTGCGCCATCCACAACTCTATGGTCATAGGATAACGATAAAAACATCATGTGCCTAATCGCTATATGATCGCCTGCTGGGGTTTCTATCACGGCAGGTTTTTTCTTAATCGCTCCGGTAGCTAAAATAGCCACTTGTGGCTGATTAATAATAGGGGTTCCAGACATATTTCCGAATGTTCCTACGTTGGTAAGTGTAAACGTGCCTCCAGAAATATCGTCGGGTTTCAGCTTATTTTCTCTTGCTTTTTTCACTAAATCATTTACCGTTTTAGCAAGGCCGGTTAAATTTAGCATATCTGCTTTTTTCACCACTGGCACAATTAAATTGCCAGAAGGCAATGCGGTAGCAATACCGATATTGATTTCTTTTTTTCTTAAAATCACAGTGCCATCCACAGATACATTGACTAACGGAAAGTCCTTAATCGCTTTGGCTACTGCTTCAATAAAAAGAGGTGTAAAGGTTATTTTTTCTCCTTCTCTATCAAAAAAGGCTTGTTTGTTGGCTTCTCTCCACTTTACTAAATTGGTCACATCTGCTTCAACAAATGACGTAACATGGGGGGATGTTTTTTTAGACTCAACCATATGCTCAGCAATTAACTTGCGCATACGATCCATTTCAATAACTTCTACGTTGTCTGGATACGACTTTTTTGAGGTTTGGCGCTCTTCAGTCTGAGAAACAGCGACTTTAGGTTTCGCTACAATATTAGGCTCTGGTTCTTTTGAAATTTTGTCTTGAGATGCGGCTACAGTTTGTGCTTTAGAAGCCGATCCTCTATTTTCTAAATACACGAGCATATCTGCCTTAGTGACCCGGCCATCTTTTCCTGAGCCGTTAATATCTTCTAACTCACTTAAAGAAACATTCTCTTTTTTTGCCATGCTTTTCACTAATGGCGAAAAAAACTTAGACGATTTTTCTTTAAGAGCAGAGTCTTTTATTTGTGTGTCGGAGGGATTAGGTTTTCCTGAAAGACTTTCTTGACCAACAAAAGGCACTTCTGTAGGAGTGGGAGTGGGGGAGGGAGGAATAGGATCGTCTTCTTTAACAGAACTATTTTGATCTGAACTACCTGAACTATCGGATAAGCCATCATCAATAAGCGCAATAACTTCACCTACTTGAGCTACATCACCTTCTTGAAAAAAGATTTCAGAAAGGATTCCGCTTGCAGGAGCTGGCACTTCAGAATCAACCTTATCTGTTGCAATTTCAACCAAAGACTCTTCTTCAGCAATGGGTTCTCCCACTGACTTCAACCACTTTGTGATGGTAGCTTCTGCTACACTTTCACCCATTTTTGGAAGCTTAACTTCAATAGCCATTTGGGCAAAAGTACGATAAAAACCTGAAAAACAGAAAACCCTTTTTTTTGCTAAAAGAGTTCTTTTCAAAACCTCAAATTTTTGTTCCTAATTAAGGCGTTTTTTTGAAAGGGCAAGCGCAAGCTTGAGCCAGCATGTGGGAAGA
>JAHDCS010000012.1 GCA_020629755.1 Flavobacteriales bacterium
GCTCTAACACCATCTCTGAACTATACAAAAGCCGATGGCAGATCGAGATCTTCTTTAGAGAAATCAAACAGCACTTGCGCATTAAATCATTCATTGGAACGTCTAGGAATGCGGTAATGACTCAAATATGGACTGCGTTAATTACCATTCTTATTCTAAAAGTACTCAAAGCGAAAGCTAAATATAGCTGGCACCTATCAAATCTAGTGGCTTTTATCAGAATAAACCTCTTTGTTAAAATCGACCTGCAACATTGGTTAAATCATCCCTTCGAAAAAGCAAACCCTCCGCCTCTAAAATATACACAGGGGGTTCTTTTTTGAAAATGATGTTTTTATACAGCCAAAAGCCCATCAATACTCAAATGAAAAACATTATCCGAAACGTTTAGGACAGAATTGATCTTTATTAGCTTTTTTTTAAGATGTAAAGTGAAAAACTTATTTAATACGTTTTAGCTTAAATTTTTGAGTAGTGTATTCTTTATAACTAGCGAGTGACGGGGCTGCAAATTCAATAGAGGCCTCCTTGAATCCATCGGCTTTTATGTGGGCAATAAAGTCTTTGCCTTCAGTAAGTGGGAATACAAAATTTCCAGATTTTGGCGAGAGCTGATACTCGCCATACAAGTCGCCAGTTTCTTTATATAGAATCTCTACAAAGGCATCTTTAATAGGTTTTTCTTCAAATTTTGGCGCATTTTTTGAAGGTTTTTTATAGGTTTTATCTGGGATGAGGTTTGTCTTTACGCTTATAAAACGCCAGGTGTCAAGATCTTCGGGTAATTTTTTAGAATTAAATGATTTTTGTTCGCCTTGTTTTTCTAAGGTGATGGCAAACACGTATTTAAATCCGGGTTTTACGACAGTTTTCTTTTTTTCAATATGTGCCCATATACTATCAGTAGGGGGTTGGTATTCTGGAGGAAAGCGCTTTGTGGTTTTTCCTGAATCATCGCTCATTAAATAAAACTCTTGATAGCTATTATAATCAATAGGGGCTTCTTCATACAATGAGCCAACTACTGTTGAGACTCTTGGTTTAATATCTAAAAAAGTAACCTGATAAAGATCAAGTTCTCCGCAACCTTCAGTAGAATCTTTAGGGTCAAAGGCAGAAAAATATCCGGTTCGCCCTGTTTTACCGATGGCTAAATGAAAATTATCATCCACCGTATTGATCGGATAGCCAATATTTTGAGGGTTCTCCCATTTGTTCGTCTTTTTATTTAGGGTAAATTTAAAAATATCAAATCCGCCCATAGAGCCTAAGCCTTCTGAGGCAATATATAGCACAGAATCTCCAGATAACAGGTGCGGATAGGCGTCGTCCCATGGGGTGTTGACTTCTTCTAAAGGGGTTTCTAAACCCCAGGTGCCGTCAGGGAGTTTTCTGCTGTAAAAGATATCTAAACCTCCTTTTCCTGCTCTGTCTGAGGCAAAATAAAGTGTGTTTTTATCTTCACTTAAGCAGCCCGATAATTCAGTGGTGCCAGGCACATTTAAATCTTCAGAAAACGATTTGTTTTTAGAAAATTGTTTGCCTTTTTTTATGGCATGTTGCAAGTCGTTTTTGGTTTTAGCTTCAGTGAAATTTGTAAATAAATCAAGGCCGTCAACAGAAAGACCTACAATCTCTTCATCATGTGAAGTGCCGATGTTGCCGCCTATACTTTTGGCTTTATACCAATGTGAATTCTTTTCTTTACTAAGAAAAATATCTTTGGTGTATCGTCCATTCCAATTTAGATATCCTCCGTTTCCTTTTTGTCGGGTGGATGTAAAATAAAGCGCCGATTCATGTTCATCTACATAAGGGCCATAATCAAGTGAAGGAGAATTAATCGAAGGCCCCATGTTTTTGATCTGAATATTCTTTAAGGGGTGCTTTACCATTTTTTTGGCAGTGTGGCACATCTCTATATAGAGTTTGGCGCGCATGGTCAGCGCGTGATTGTCAGAATGCGTGAGGGCGGCTTCGTACTTTTTAATGGCCTTGTCAAACTGATGGTCTCTATGATAAGCCTTAGCAAGCATGAAATGCACGTCTTTTTCTGTGCATTTTGCCTTTATGGCTGCTTCTAAGTGTTTAATAGCAAAAGCTCTTTTATCAAAGGTTTCTAAATAAGAGATGCCCAGTCTATATAGATAGGTGGGGTTGTTTGGTTCTTGTGTTAAAAGTGTCGTGTACTCTTCAATAGCTCCTTTCCAGTTGCCATATACAAAATTGTCTTTGGCTTCACCTTTTGATGATTCATTAGATGAGGTTTGGGCGTTTACCCCTAAACTTAACATCCCCCCGAAAAAAACAACAACAAAGTATTTCACTTAAGAAAGATACATCGTAGATCTTAGAAATACAATCCGTGCGCTTTAAAATTACCTTTTGAAGTTATAGAGATAGCCGGAAGCGGAATTTTAACCACATTTAAAAGGGCAAGGGTTTTTTTAAGCCATTTTTTATTGGTTTTAATGTCTTTAAGGTTTACATCTAAACTTAAAATATAAGAAGAGCTTCTCTGAAAATTGGGCAATAGCTCACCCATTTCATTGATCGTTGGATTTGATTTTCCGCCTAACATTCCGTTTGCAGAATAACCAAGAGAAAGATTAAGGGGCTTCCAGACTTTTTTAAACACTAAAGATATAGGCAGGTTTACCCAATAGGTTTGCCCATTGTAATCTTTAAAGAGTTGTTGTGCATAAGTGTCACCTAAAGCGTCTGGCCTAAGCGGTGCTAATCCGCTTTTTGAAAAAGAAAATTTTAAAGTGGCAATTTGTTTTTTAAAGACAAAGTATTGAAGGCTATTCAATGAAGAACCTAAAAGATTAAAGCCAAAATCAGAGATAGAAGCGCCCCATTTTTGAGAAAAACCATCTAAAATTTCAATGGTTAGCATCATGGCAGTTGACCCAACAAAACTTTGAACAGCAGCCGAACGCTCTGTTTTACCTGCCCAACGCAAACGGTGGTAAAATAATTCTGATAGGTAGTACGAAGAAAAGGCGTGGCCTATTTTATCCATGCCTCGCCATTGGTCAGCATCATTAAAAAAATGAAATGATGACTTTGGGTGATCTGCATACCACAGCTGATTCAATCCAAAATATCCGCCTACAGCAACCCCTGTATATGCCGTATACAGAAAAGCACTTCTTTTCTTGTACAGTTGAGTGGTGTCTTTTTGAGAAAAACATCCCCCAAAAAATAAGACACTAAAAGTGAGAATTAAACACGCTTTCATAGGCTTCACCAACAACAAAGATACTGCCAGTAATTAAAATAAGGTCTGTTTGCTCAGCACTTTTTTGAGCGGCTAAAATAGCCTGTTTGACATTTTTAAAGACTTTACTTTTAAGTTGATAGGCTTCTGCTTTTTCGAGCAATATTTCAGCATCAAGTCCTCTGATAACATTTGGCTTAGTCAAATAATACTTCGCTTGTTTAGGCAAACAGGCCAAACAAGAGTGTACATCCTTGTCTTTCACTACGCCATATACAATATGTAGAGTGTCAAAAGAATAGCCGCTAAGTCTTGCCAATGCTTTTGTAAGCCCGTTAGGATTATGAGCACATTCTAAAATAGTAATAGGTTTTTTACAGACCACATCCCATCGACCTTTGAAGTGGCTGATGGTCTTATAATGCTCTAGAGCAGCAAGAGAGGCTTGCCGTGAAACAGGCTCACCTAAATCTTGTAAAATTGCAATAGCTTGTTTGGCTGTGTTTTTATTTTCCTCATTATAATCTACTAGGGTCTCTTTATTTTGACTAGTCAACACAAAATGCAAAGGTGCCTTTTTTTGTTGGGCTACCTTTTTAAATACAGGGGTGGTTTTCTTTTGCGTCTTGCCTACTAAAACGGGTGTGTTTGCTTTTATGATGCCTGCTTTTTCATAGGCAATTTTAGCCAAAGTGTTGCCTAATACATCGGTATGATCAAAGCCAATATTAGTGATAATAGATAAAATTGGACTAATCACATTGGTTGAATCTAAACGGCCGCCTAGGCCAGTTTCAATGATAGCGATATCTGTTTTTTCTTCGTTAAAATACCAAAAGGCCATCGCTACACTCATTTCAAAAAAAGAAGGCGGTTTTGAAAAATGTTCAAGTTGAGGTTTGAGTATGCCTACAAAGGCTATGACTTTTTCTGGGGGGATGGGTGTGGCGTTTATTTTAATGCGTTCAGAAAAGTCAATGAGGTGCGGCGAAGAATACAAGCCCGTTTTTTGACCAGCCTTTTGATAAACGGCACTGAGCATATGGCAAACAGAACCCTTTCCGTTTGTACCGGCCACGTGGATGCATTTAAGCGCTTTATGTGGATTGCCTAAAAAAGAGAGCAATTCTAAAACACCATCTAAAGATGGATTGTATGCTTTTTTACCCACGCGTTGATACATGGGCAATTGGTTAAATAAAAAATCTATGGCGTCTTGGTAAGTCAATGATTTTATATTGACGGGGTTAATTATGGGATAATAATCGCAAAACCCATCACCCCTGTCGGTTAGATACATTCTGAAAAAAAGCCAGCAAAGGGTCCTTGTCTTTAAAGAGGGTAGTCGAATGTATCTGATCGATAATCTCTTGTTTTTTTGTAGTCATATCCTTTAAGATGGATGCTTGAACATTAAGGGTATTAAATACGTCTTTAACCCGCTCAACTTTTTGATCTGAATTTGAATGATAAAGCGCTATTAAGTCTTCTTTGTTGGATGTGTTATCAAGGGCTTTTAGATATAAAAGTGTTTTTTTAGAACATAAAATATCTCCACCGATTGTTTTTCCTGTCTTATGACTCTCTCCGTAAAGATCTAAATAATCGTCTTGCACTTGAAAATAGAGCCCCATCCGTGTCCCTAAGTCAAATAGAGCTTGTAAGTCTTCAGTATAGGCTAAAGTACACATCCCCCCAAACACCATAGATAAGCCTAGCAAAACACCGGTTTTAAGGGTAATCATGTGTAAGTAGTCCTGGGTTAGCACCTGTTTTTTTTGCTCAAAATCCATGTCTAATTGTTGCCCTTCGCACACTAGTGTGGCGGTATAATTAAACCATTTTAAAGCAAGGCTAAGCTGTTTGCTGTCTTCAAGTTTACTTAGCGATTGATACGCCTGAATAAGTAAAATATCTCCCGATAAGATAGCTTGAGCGGTAGTGTATTTTTTATGGACTGTTTGAGCCCCTCGTCTTAAATCAGCACCATCCATAATGTCGTCATGCATCAAGGTAAAATTGTGGAAAAGCTCAAGGGTGTTTTCAAAAACAGAAGATTCAATCTTTAAATGCCTGTCAATACTTTTTGCAGTTGCTACACATAATTTAGGGCGAATTTTTTTAGACGGGAGCGCTAAAAAATAATCTACAGGGGCATAAAGATTTTCTGTGCCTTTATCTTTGATGTTAAAAGAAGAGGTCAATTAGTGGTCTAAAAGGTTTAATAAATAGGCGCCATATCCACTTTTTAATAAAGGCTCTGCGAGTGTTTTGAGCTGATCGTCATCAATGTAGCCCATGCGGTATGCACATTCTTCAACGCAGCCTATTTTTAAACCCTGGCGTTGTTCGATTACTTCTACAAACTGAGACGCTTGCATGAGCGATTTAAATGTGCCAGTATCTAACCAAGCGGTACCTCTATCTAAAACAGAGACCTTTAGTTGTTTTTGGTTTAAATACACTTTGTTTACATCTGTAATTTCGTATTCGCCTCGCGCACTTGGTTTTATGTTTTTGGCAATCTCAACCACTTGATTGTCATAAAAGTAAAGCCCCGGAACAGCGTAATTACTTTTGGGTTGTTTGGGTTTTTCTTCTAAAGACAACACATGGCCTTGATCATCAAACTCAACCACACCATAGCGCTCTGGGTCAGACACATGATAAGCAAAAACTACGGCACCATCTATGTTGTTAAGCCCCTGAAGTTTTTTAGAAAGTCCTGAGGCATAAAAAATATTATCGCCCAATATTAGTGCGACTTTGTCATTTCCGATAAACTCTTCACCGATCACAAAGGCTTGAGCAAGCCCATTGGGTTGTTCTTGTACTGCATAGGAGAATGTGCAGCCAAATTGCGATCCATCCCCCAGTAAACGCTTGAATCCATCAATGTCATTTGGTGTTGAGATGATTAAAATTTCATGAATACCACTGATCATAAGAATAGACAATGGGTAGTAAATCATGGGTTTGTCGTAAACCGGCATGATTTGCTTGCTGATCGCATACGTAATCGGATACAGTCTAGTGCCTGATCCGCCTGCTAAAATAATCCCTTTCATAGAGTAAAAGTACTAAGATTAGCTCTAAAAGCCATTAACTGGTTTTTTCTTTTGTGAATAGAATTAACAGACTGGGTAGAAAAAGAAGGTTTGCCAACATAGCCACAATAAGGGTAAAAGAGAGCAAAAAACCAAGCGCTTTGGTGCCCTCAAAATCAGAAAAAATAAACACAATAAAACCTAAAAAAAGAGCAATAGAGGTATAGATCATACTGCTGCCCACCTCTTTTATGGTTTGCATAATCAACTCTTTTTTGTTTGAATAGGTGTTGAGCGCAATTTTGTATTTTGCTAAAAAATGAATGCTGTCATCTACAGAAATGCCAAAGGCAATGCTAAACACTAAAATGGTTGAAGGTTTAATAGGAATTTGCAGAAGCCCCATAAATCCGCCGGTCAATACCAAAGGAATTAGATTAGTGATTACGGCAATAAAAATAATACGTGCAGATTTAAAAAGTATGGCCATTAAAAGGCTTATCACAGCAATCGCCAGTAAAATGCTTTGCAGTAGGTTTTGTGTCAAATATTTAGTGCCTTTCAAAAAAACGACACTTGTACCGGTAATTAAAGCGTCGTATTTTTCAGGATCAAAATAGTGTGAAAGAATTTGGTTAACCTGCTCTAGTAAGGCCTCCATCTCTTCAAACCTAAGGTCTTTTACCAGCATGCTCATGCGTGTTATACTTTTATCTGTATTGACATATCCGTCTAGCCCTTTTTGAGCTTGAGTACTGTCAAATTTTAAATAAGGCGCTATAAACAATCGCTCTCTGGCGTTAATAGGAGTGTATTTTTCAGGATTATTGTTGTAAAAGGCCTGTTTGATAAACTTTGATCCTTCACCTATGTGCATAGGTTTAGAGAGGTTCTTATTGGCAAACAAAGAGTCGCTACAATCGCTCAGTTTTTTTAAAAAGGTATAATGTTCTACTTTTTTTGGCTTTTTAGCATCAATGACAATCTCTAAGGGCATAATCCCTCCTAATTGAGATTCAAACCAACGTATATGATCAAACACAGTATGGTTTTTAGGGATGTCATCTGTAAGATTTCCACTTACTTTTAAAGAATTAATTCCGATCAAAGAGAGTGCAAAGCAAAAAACAAATCCCCCCATAATTTTACCCTTATGATGGGTAATTAAATAAGAAAAATAATCTAAAATACGAGAGACAAAACGAGTAGATTCTTGAATAGGTGCTGCCTTTAGATTTAAGCTCAACATAAAAGGGATCACCCCCATTGAAATCATATAAAGGCACATGACATTTAATGCCGCCAACCATCCAAATTCTCTGAGCGCAGCACTTTCAGTAAAGTAAAAAGCAAAAAATCCAATTGCTGTTGTAAAATTGGTTAAAAGGGTAGCTAGCCCCACATCTTCTATCATGCTTTTTAAAGCCTCATCTTTAGCGAGCCCTTTGGCACGCTGTTTTAAAAAGTAATTTATTAGATAAATGCAATTGGGTACTCCAATTACAATAATTAAGGCAGGCACAACACCCGTTAATATACTCACTTTTACACCAAGAAGAACCATTAACCCCAATGAAAAACAAAGGCTTAAAGAAATAACCATTAAAGAAGCCAGTACAGGCGCGGTAGAGCGAAAAATAAGAAACAGAATTAAAAAAGAGATAACGAATGACAGGAGTACAAATTTTATAAAATCTTTTTGTGTGAGTTTGCGCATGACATCTTTAATGCGCGGCAAACCAGAGTGGTATACCTGTAATGAGGTATTTTGAATAAAGGCGTTTTTGTGCGCTTCAATTTTTGAAAATAAAGCATCGCGTTTTGGAGAGTTGAATATTTGATTGTCAAGTTCAACAAGCATCATGTGGGCGTTTTGGTTGTAAATTCTGTTTTTATAGAACGGCATTTTATGCAGCTGATTTCGCAGACTGTCGCCCTGTTGTAGACTAGGGTTTTGTAAACTAATTTTTTTAGATCGAATTTGTTTTAAGCTGGTATCTTTTTCTAATTGCCTAAGGTTATAACTCGACGATAACACTCCGCTAACGCCCTTGATAGTGTCAATATTATGCGCTAAACTGGTCCATTCTTTAAGCAGTTTCAGGTCTTCAAAAGGATCTTTTTCTATGCCTAATAACAAAACTGATTTTTCTTCTCCGAAGGTGGTTTTAAATTTTTGAAAACTCTGATAAGAGCTGCTTTTTTCAGACAACAGTTTAGGTACGCCATAATCTATTTTTAGGTGTCTGATTTGTGGGATTAAAAAGACAGCAAAAATCAAAAGAAGTATAAAGTAGACACTTTTTAATTTGAGTAAAATCTCTGCAATTTTTTTGGCCATCTAAAACAAAAATAAGAAAAGCCTTTAAAGCACCTTAAGTTTAGTAGGTTTCTTATAATTTTGGTTTGGCATACAATTTGATATGGTTAAAGCTAAACAGATGTGTTATGGATAAGAAATTACGATATTTAGTTGTTTTTGGGGGGATTTTAACGCTTTTGCTCAGTGCTTGCGGAGCAAAAAAGTATTATCAAAGTGGCGATTATAACACAGCCATTCGATTGGCGGTTAAAAAATTGAGAAAAAAACCAGACCACATGAAAAGCATGATGGTTTTAGAGGATGCGTTCTCAGCCGCTCAAAATAAAGATTTGAGCCAAATAAACTTTTTAAAAAAAGAAGGAGCGCCTGAAAACTGGGATAAGATTTTTATTTACTACGGTGCAATTAAAAAAAGGCAAGATTTAGTAAAAACATTGCCACATGTTCCGACGGGTATTAAAATGATCAATGTAGAAGAAGATATGATATCGGCTAAAAAAAATGCGGCAGAGTATGACTATGCAAAAGGCGTAAAGCTATTGCAAGGCAATAATAGAGAGGATGCCAGAAGAGCCTATGATCATTTTTTGTCTGTTAAAAAATACTACAGCAACTTTAAAGATACGGATGCTAAGCTAAGAGAAGCACAACAGAAAGGCACGTCATATGTGTTGTTTTCTATGCGCAATAAATCAGGCATGATTGTGCCAGCGGCCTTTGAAAAAGAGATTTTGCGATTAAACGTCAATGATTTAAACGGCAGATGGGTCGTTTTTCACACCAATGAGCAAACGGGTGTGCCGTATCATTACCATGCAAAGTTTGACATCATGCAATTGGTGGTTTCGCCTGAGCACCTGAAAGAAACCAGTTATGAAGACACTAAAAAAGTCAAAGACGGCTTTGATTATGTGTTAGACGACAAAGGCAATGTAATGAAGGATTCACTGGGCAATGACATAAAAGTTGAAAGAACTAAAACCATTCGCTGTAAAGTGATTCAGACTGCACAAAGTAAAACGGCAAGGATTTCTGGAGGACTTACTATATATAGCTTAGAGACAAAGCAACTCTTGAAAAATGATCCGGTAACCTCTGATGCTATATTTGAGCACCACTCTGCAAAAGCCATTGGCAATAAAGATGCGTTAAGTGCAAAAAGCCGAAAAATAATCCGCAATAGACCCTTGCCTTTTCCGACGCATCAGGCGCTTTTAATGACCGGGACAGATCGCTTAAAGGGGATCTTGAAAGACATTATTTATAGGCATAGAGGGTTATTTTTGTAAGCGTAAAATAGTTAGATAAACAAGCGGTGAATAAAAAATCATTTGATCAGATTTACATCAACTTGGCAAAAGAGATTAGCCAAAAATCACACTGTGTGATGCGCCATGTGGGGGCGGTGATAGCAAAAGATACACGTATTGTCTCTGTAGGGTATAACGGCCCGCCAGCAGGTACCCATAATTGTGATGAAGACTTTCCTGAAAAAGGATGTCCTAGAAGTCAAAAAGGAGGCTGTTCACTGGCACTGCATGCCGAAGAGAATGCCATTTTATATGCAGCCAAGCAAAAAATTGCCTTAGAAGGATGTACATTATACACCACACTCTCACCTTGTTTGCCTTGTGCGCGTACTATCTTTACATCAGGCATCACAAAAGTTTTTTTCTTAGAGTCTTATGCAGAATACAAGGGGTATGATTCTGATGAAGGGGTCGATTTTTTGCGCACTTTTGGGGTGGATGTAGAGCAGATAGAAGGATAAGTTTTAAACAATTTTTGTTTTAATATAATAATCTGAAATTTTCGACGTTTGCATAGCATGCTATGCAAAAACATAAAACAAAGTCGCCTCACTTTTAAGGGGGCAGCAATGTTTTTTTTGTACTTGCTGGCTATTGGTATTCCGAGTTCACTTTTTTTAACCTCCGTCTCTGTAATTGGTTTATTTCTTGTTTGGTTGTTTGAAAATATAACCCAAAAAACCTTAAAGAAAAATGTGTTAGATGCCCTTAGAGACACGCGTGTATTAAGTATTGTTGTGTTTTTTACAGTATTGTGTGTAAGTGTTTTGTATAGTGAAGACACCATCAGATGGAGCAAAGAAATTAAAATAAAATTACCCTTGCTTATTTTCCCTTTTGTCTTTTACTCTTTTGATGGATTAACTCCAAAAAAAATAAAGAAGATGCTTCTTCTTTTTGTTTTGTCTACGGCAGTGGTTACGCTTATCAATTTTAGTGTTTATCATATAAAAGAAGTACCTGATATTCGAAAGATGTCCCTTTTTTTCTCACACATCCGTTTTGGGATATGCATTGCGTTTTCTATGTTATTTTTATTGTTTGCTCAGTTTAAAACCGCGCTGTTCGGCCGTGTTTTATTAGTGTTGTGGTTTATGTTTTATCTGATTTTTTCTGAATCATATACCGGGTTAATTCTCTTTTGGATTGGAGGCATAATGTGCACCTTATGGGTGTTGCCAAACAAACCGCTTAAAAGCATATTTGGCGCCGGATTGGCCATAGCGCTAATTTATGTGTGTGGTGTATGCTATACAGAGTGGTGTTATTTTAAAAATAAAGCGGCATTTAACCCCACATCTTATCCCACACATTCTGAACATGGGAGTGCGTACCTTCATAATTTTGATAATTTTCAAATAGAAAACGGGTACTATATATGGAGAAATGTGTCTATGTCAGAGCTTAAGTCAACTTGGCAAAAGAGAAGCAAGGTGTCTTTTGATAAGAAAGAGAACAATAACTTTATGTACGCTAATATTATTCGATATCTGACTTCTAAAGGCCTTACAAAGGATGAAAAAGGGCTAATGGCCTTATCTGATTTTGACATTCAACAGATTGAAAATGGAAGCACCAATGTGCGGTTTTATCAAATGAACCCTTTTAAAAAACGCGTGTATGAAACCTTGTGGGAAATAGACTATTATACAGCCGGCATAGCACCCATTAATGGTTCATTGGTCCAGAGATTTGCGTTTTGGAAAAACGCGTGTAAGGCATTTAAAAAAAGCCCAATGTTTGGTTATGGCGTTGGAGATTACAAAAACATTTTAGAAAACCATTACCACAATTCTGATTTGAAAGATCATCCTGCGTTTTGGTTAAAACCCCACAATCAATTTTTAACCGTTGGGGTGCAAACAGGGCTGGTTGGGCTTTTGTTTTTAGTGCTCTGTATTTTTTATCCGCTGTTTTGTTCGCGTGCACATCCATTGCATTTAGCGGTAATTTTTATGCTTTTTCTCTCTATGTTTTTTGAAGACACGTTAGACACGCAGACAGGTCTTAGTTTATTTGCTTTTTTTCAGAGTCTTTTTACTTTTCAAAAAGACCATTAGAAACTGCTTAAATTTTATTCAGAAAAAATTCTTATGAATCCTTTTTTGTTATTCATCAAATTTTTTCATTCAAGTAGCGCTGCTATTATCATTCTAAAATTTATCGACTAACAGAAAAAGTCTTAACGATAATTATTTTTACGACTAAAACCTAAACAGTTTCTTAGATTTTTAGAGTTCTTTTCAATAGTTTCTTAATGCAGTTGCTTAATAAAAACGTATCTTTATCTAAGATGGCCAAAAAGATTGCCATAGAATTTGAATACGATTTTCTGAACGGTTTAGATCATTTGTCGCCCGTTCAAAAAGAGCTGGTTGTTCAGGCTAGAAAAGCTGCTAAAAAAGGCTATGCACCCTACTCTAATTTTTATGTTGGAGCAGCCCTAGAGTTAGAGAATGGAGAAATTATTTCAGGAAGCAATCAAGAAAATGTAGCCTTTTCTGACGGTACTTGTGCAGAACGAACCGCTGTTTTTTTTGCAAAGTCTTCTTACCCAAACCAGGCCATTGAGCGTATAGCCATCTGTGCCAACGCTAAAGAATTTGATATGCAGTACCCTATAAGCCCATGTGGGAGTTGCCGACAAGTTCTAGCAGAATATGAGCAATTACAAGGAAAACCAATTGAAATTATTTTAGCCTCGGCCTTTGATGATATTTACATTATAAAAGGAGCTGCACAACTGTTGCCTTTATTGTTTTATGAGAAAAAAATCAGCAAATAAGTATGCCAAAAAAATTTGATAAAAAAACCTATTTAAAGTGGTATGAATCCATGCTGTTGATGCGCCGTTTTGAAGAAAAATGCGGGCAGCTCTATACCCAGCAAAAATTTGGCGGATTTTGCCATCTTTACATTGGTCAAGAAGCTCTTTTGGCGGGCATGGTGTCGGCTATGCATAAAGATGATAATGTGATTACGGCCTATCGTGATCATGCTCATCCTATTGCGTTAGGCACAGATCCTAAATTAGTAATGGCAGAGCTTTATGGCAAAAAGACGGGTACATCCAAAGGCAAAGGAGGGTCTATGCATATGTTTGACCAAAGTAAAAATCTTTTTGGAGGCCATGGTATAGTAGGAGGGCAAATCGGTTTAGGTGCAGGCATAGCTTTTGCAGATAAATACAATAAAAATAAAAAAGTAACCTATTGTTTTATGGGGGATGGCGCTACGCGCCAAGGTATTTTACATGAGACCTTTAATATGGCGATGATGTGGCAACTGCCTGTGGTGTTTATCATTGAAAACAATGGCTATGCCATGGGAACTTCAGTAGCCAGAACAAGCAATATTACTAAACTATATGAATTAGGAGAGTCGTATGATATGCCAGCAGAACCCGTAGACGGGATGTCGCCTGAAGCGGTACATATAGCCATTGAAAAGGCCGCTAAACATGCTCGTTCTAAAAAGGGGCCCTATTTGCTAGAAATGCGCACCTACAGATTTAAAGGACACTCGATGTCTGATCCGGCTAAATACAGAACCAAAGAAGAGCTTGAGTCTTACAAAAAGCAAGATCCAATAGAGCAGGTAAAAGACACCATTCTTAAAAATAAGTTTGCCACCAAAGATCAGTTAGAAAAAATTGGAGAAAACATCATTAAACAGGTAAAAGCATGCGTTGAATTTGCAGAGCAATCTCCTTTGCCTGATAAAACAGAGTTGTATGAAGATGTTTATGTGCAAGAAGACTACCCTTTTCTAAAACACGATTAGATGGCAGAGATAATAAGAATGCCCAAATTAAGCGACACCATGACTGAAGGTTTGGTGTCTAAATGGCATAAAAAAATTGGAGATACAATTAAATCTGGTGATTTATTAGCAGACATAGAAACCGATAAGGCGACAATGGAATTTGAGAGCTTCAGCGAAGGTGTGTTGCTACACATTGGAGTTAAAGAAGGCAGTGCTGCTCCTGTAAATTCTATTTTGGCAATTTTGGGCAAAAAATCAGAAAACATTAGTGCCTTATTAAAAGAAGAAGAAAAACAAGCTTCTTCAAAACAAGCACCAGAACCTATAAGCAAAGAAGCAGAAAAACCTAAGGCTGATTTGCCTAAAGAAAACACGCCAACCACCAATCAAAAACAAGAGGTTGTAGTCAGTCAACCGTCTTCTTCAAGGGCTTCAAGCGATTTATCTATTAAAGCCTCACCACTTGCCAGAAGGCTAGCTAAAGAAAAAGGGATTAATTTAAACCGCATTAAAGGCACGGGTGAAGGCGGAAGAATCATCAAAAGAGATGTAGACGGACATGCTTCTTCAGGCGCTAATATTCCTATGGTAGAATCTTTTAAAGAAGTGCCTTTATCTCAGATGCGCAAAACCATTGCCAGACGACTCTCTGAAAGTAAATTTTCTGCACCTCATTTTTATCTTACCATCGAAGTTGATATGGGTGAAGCAATCACTGCGCGTAAACAAATCAATGTTTTTATTGCACCTGATAAAGTATCCTTTAATGATTTAATCATTAGAGCCTGCGCAAGAGCCTTAACGGATCATAAAGCGGTGAATAGTTCGTGGATGGACGATCATATCCAAGAAAATCAACATGTGCATATTGGGGTGGCCATGGCAATAGAAGATGGCTTAGTGGTACCTGTGGTAAAATTTGCCAATGCAAAAAGGATCACTGAGATATCTAGCCAAGTAAAAGAGTTTGCTGAAAAGGCCCAGCATAAAAAGTTGCAACCCACTGATTTTTCAGGAAACACCTTCACGATTTCTAATCTTGGGATGTTTGGTATTGAAGAATTCACGGCTATTGTTAACCCTCCAGATGCTTGTATTTTGGCGGTTGGCAGTATTAAGGAAGGGGTGGCTTTCAAGGGCGATGTTCCTCAAAAGGCACACCTGATGAAGCTCACGCTTTCTTGTGATCATAGAGTGGTTGATGGCGCCACAGGTGCAAAGTTTTTAAACGATGTGAAGCGCTATTTAGAATCGCCTGTTTTGTTGCTTGGCGAGCAGATGATTTAGAGTGTACTGTTATACCATTTTTGGTTGAACATCAATACCTCGCTTAACAGCGAACCATGTGCTCAGACCACCAAGTAGGCACAATACTATAATCGTAGAAACAAGGTCGATTAGTTTTAAACTTACGGGGTAAAAATCAACAATTGAATTCTCAAGGCGGATCAGCCCAATGTGTTGTTGCACAAGAATTAAACATCCCCCCAAACACACACCAATTATACTTCCTAAAAGTGTAATCAATAACCCGGAATACAAGAAAATCTTTTTTACTTCTTTGTTAGACATACCCAACAAACGCAACACATCAGACTCTTTTTCTTTTTCAATAATAAGCATCACAATAGCGCCGATTAGATTAGTCATCGCAATAATGGCCACAAACATTAAAATAGCAAAGGTGATCCACTTTTCGGTTTGGTTGGTTTTGTACACAAATGCATTGATTTGATCACGGGTTTGTATGGTGTATTGATCTGAAAGCAGCGTCTTTAGTTTTTTTTGCACAGACTTTGTATGCCCTTTTTTTATCTTTAATTCAACAGATGAAATTTCTTGGGGGGATATAGATAGTAATTTTCTTGTTTGATGTGCAGAACTAAGAATGTACACCCCATCAAAATCTTGGTTAATCGCAAAGATGCCAGAAGGATAGACTTTCATGGTTTTAAAGGCAGAGCTCGGATTGGTAAGAGATACATTGCCTTTTTCTTTAAGTGAGTACAATTGAATAGGCTCTGGAAATTCAGTGATGTGGTAGCCTAGTTTATGAGCGATGCCGTAGCCTAAAACCACTGTTTGTAAAGAAGTATCAGAAAGCAGATATTGCCCATCGTATATCTTATCTTTTATCTGAACGGTTTGTTCAAATAAGGGGTCTACACCTTTTATTTTGCATACCACATCCTCAGCCCCGCTTTTAATGTAGCAGACCTCTTCAATGGCCATAGACACGGTTTCAATTTCTGGAATAGCGTCAAATAATGAGGTGTCTAGCTGGCTTGTGTTTATCCATTTTGAATGGGTAGCGGTGATTTTAATATCAGGATCAAAAGATTGATACAAGCCCTTTATAATATCGTCTAAGCCATTAAAGGCAGATAAAACCACAATCATGGCTAAGGCAGATACAATAACACTTAGCATACTAATATATACAATCAGATTCGAGAAGTTTAGCTTTCTTTTCGAGCTTAAGTACCTAAGGGCTATTTTAAAAGGTAAAGACATAAAAAAACTCGCCACGTAGTGGCGAGTTTAAAGATACAAAGAAAGTTTTTGTGCGTTTTAAAAAAGTGGCATTCTAATCTCTCACTACAATTCTTTGAGAAAACACCTGATCTGCAATAGTGCCTTTTAGAAAATAGATGCCAGAAGATAGGTTTAGGGGTAATTGCACAGATTGTCCTTCAAGCATTATGTGCTGGGTATCATAGATGCGTTGGCCTTTTACATCATAAAGTGAAAGATGCGCGTTGCCTTCAAGGGGTGTTTTAATCGTAATTTGTTCTGTACTACTTAAAGGGTTTGGATACACCTGAATATTGGGTTTATTTAACAGATCAGGAGTGCCAACCAAAGCAGCTTCTTGCACTGTGGTTGAGCCTAAAGTCACTTGATCGCCGGCTGTGGTGCCATTTCCGTTACCGGCATTGGTAGCCGCATAAAAAGTGACCTCACCTGTTCCTTCAGCAGGAGCAACCCAATCAACCGTCCACGCATTTAAAGAGGTGCTAGAACCTTTATGGGTAGCATACTGGCCATTGTCTTGAATTTGAACATCGGTATTGGCCATAAATTCGCCTGCGGTATTACCAGCGGCATCTTTAGCAGTGATTTGAAAGCCATTTTCTTGACCATTTGCACCATTGGTAATGGTAATTGAATAAGTGTTTCCGGGCGTGTATAAATCACCGGTTTGAAGATCGTGAGTAATGATCGTATTATTTGTGCTGGGCGAGCCCGTATGGCACTGGGTACAATTATTTTCACCAGGCGCTCCTGTTTTGCCGACTGGCGCTCCAGAGCTGAAGGCTTGTACGTTGTTGTCATAAAAAGTAAATCCAAGTACAGCAACAGAAGCAGCACTCGCAGAAAGAAGGAGATATTTAATCATGGTGTTTGTTTATAAAGGTTAAGATAATAAAAGAAAATTAAAACCTCCAGTTGCCTTTGTCAATAGTTTGCAAAGAGGCCACTAGTAGGTCAATACTGTATTGTGTGTCTTTTTTGTTTACCATTTCTACACTTTGGTGTATATGTCTGGTGGGGATGGAGATGCTTCCGGCAATTGATCCGCCTGGGGTCATGCGTTGCAGGTTAGCGGTATCGGTGCCGCCTCCGGTGAGCAATTCTTTTTGGTACGGAATTTTTTTCTTTTTGGCTGTTTCTTCTAAAAAGCGCACCATTCTATAGTCACATATTACGGATGAATCCATTATTTTAATGGCCGTTCCTTTGCCCAATTCACTTACTTTTTCTTCAGGTTTAGCGCCAGGTACATCAAAGGCAATGGTGGTGTCTAAGTTGATTGAGAAATCGGGCTGAATACTTTGTGTAGCCACTTGCGCCCCTCTAAGCCCTACTTCTTCTTGAACGGTAAATACGCCATAAAAATCGTAAGCGGGTTTTTTTAGTTTTTTTAAAGCTTCTACTAAGATGTATACACTGATTCTATTGTCTAAAGATTTACAGCTTAACTGATTGCCCAGTTCAACCAAATCGGCTGACCGCGTAATTGAATCGCCAATAGACACGAGTTTATCAACTTCTTTTTTGGTGCGTCCAAGATCTATAAAGTAGTCTGTCGATTTGGGCACGCGTTTACGCTCTTCTGGGCTCATTACATGTATAGGTTTAGATCCCATCACGCCTAACACATCTTTTTTACCGTGTACAATAACGCGTTGAGAGGTGTGCGTTTTAGGGTCAAATCCTCCCAAATTATGAAAGCGAATAAACCCATTTGCATCGATGTGTTTTACCATAAAGCCAATCTCGTCCATATGCGCGGCACTCATCACTTTTTTTGCAGAAGATTTGCCTTTTTTTAGTGCGATAACATTGCCCATATTATCAATCTCGATTGTATCGACATATGGCTTTACTTCTTTGATGATCAGATTTCTGATTTTGGTTTCAAAGCCAGGGGCACCTGGAGTTTCACATATTTTTTTGAGTAGTTTAAAGTCAATAGCCATTTCAGGATGTTTTTAAAAATGAAAAATACATTTTTACCTGCCTTTATCAAAGGTAAAGTTCAAAATTTTATGTGGTACTCCGTTTTTTCTTCTGAAGATTAGAATACAACTGTCTAATCCCCCCCAAAAAAGAAAAAATAGAGGCGCTTACTTCACATAACTCAGTTTAAGCATATTGGATTGGCCTTTATCTGTAATGGGCATACTTGCAATATTAATGACCATGTCGTTTTCTTTTACATAGCCTTTTTTGCGCAATAAAAACTTAATATCGGCAATGGTATGATCGGTACTTACAAATTTATCGTAGTAAAGACCGTGTACGCCCCAATAAAGCGATACCATATTTAGAATATTCACATTGCTGGTACAGGCAAATACATTGGTTTTAGGCCTGTAACTCGATACTTTAAGCGCTGAATATCCAGAGAAGGTCATCGTTACAATAGCTTTGATGTCTACCGTATGAGCTAAACGGCAGGCGTTTTCACAAATAGCATCAGATATGGTACGCTCATGGTCTTTTGAAAGCGGGTGTTCTTTATTGTAAATGTCATCAAAGGTTTCTGTGTTTGAGATGATTTTTTTCATGGTTTCAATGACTTTGATCGGGAATTGCCCTACAGACGTTTCACCAGACAGCATCACCGCATCGGCACCGTCTAAAACAGCATTGGCCACGTCGTTTACCTCAGCTCTTGTTGGGGTAACGCTTTCAATCATGGTTTCCATCATTTGTGTTGCAATAATCACTGGCTTGGCCTGGCGCTGACATTCTTTAACGATTTTTTTCTGAATCAAGGGCACTTTTTCAAGCGGCACTTCAACCCCTAAATCACCTCTAGCTACCATTATCGCATCCGCTTCTTTAATAATATCGTCTAATTCTTCAACGGCCTCTGGTTTTTCAATTTTAGCAATGACTTTGGCGGGCTTTCTGGCATCTTGAATAAGATGCTTCAGCTCTATGACATCGGGCGCTGTACGCACAAAAGAAAGGGCAATCCAGTCAATGTCTTGGGTGAGCACAAAGGCCAAATCTTTGCGGTCGTTTTCGGTGAGTGAGGGCAAAGAAATTTTAGTATTGGGCAAGTTTACTCCCTTTTTAGATTTTAAAGGTCCGCCATGCAACACCTTTGCTTTTACGCTGTCTACCCCATTGGTTTCAATTACCTCTAAATGAAGTTTTCCGTCGTTAATCAGTACCAAATCTTTAGGTTTAACATCTTTGGCAAAAAGCTGATACTGAATCGGAATTCTTTTATGATCGCCCTTAAACTCTTCAGTCGAGATAGTAACCTGAGAACCTGTTTCAAGCACCACCCCGTCTTTCATGGTACCTACTCGAAGTTTTGGCCCGCCTAAATCAGCCAAAAGCGCAATATGTGACCCCAGTTCTTGATTTAAAGCTTTAACAGCATCAATGACCTGTTTGTGATCTGTATGCGTTCCATGCGAGAAATTCAAACGAAAGACATTTACGCCGGCCAGAATAAGTTCTTTAAGTACCTCTTTTTTGCTTGAAGCTGGCCCTACGGTAGCCACGATTTTGGTTTTGTTTAACGCCATAACGTGTGGTTGTTTGCAAAAGATACAAATTATAATTTACCTTAGCTACGATGAATGCCTTAGATTTAATATTGCTTTTACCTGTGTTGTACGGTACTGTAAAAGGCTTTAAAAAAGGATTTATTAAAGAATTTATTGCCATTGCTTGGTTTGCCTTGAGCGGATTTGTAGCCTATCGCTATAATATATTAGATGTTTTTGAAACCCATTTTGGGGCCTTATTTTCAAAGCAATCTGCCTACAGACCCATACTGTCTTTTGTGTTTAGTTTTTTCTTTGTTGTTGTTTCACTTTACACATTAGGCTATGCGCTTGAAAAGGCATTAAAAACAATCCTTCTAGGCTGGGTAAACAGAGTGTTTGGGGCTCTTTTTGGCGGAGCAAAATACGTACTTATCGGGATTATTTTAGTGTATTTTTTCGGGGGGATATTACATGGCGTAGGGATGCAGTTTGATCTTTTTAAGACCAGCATTGTGGCTACAACCTACTTAAATAGTGCGCAATATGCGCTTGAATGGATAAGGTAATAGGAATACCAAGCTAAATGGTGATGGTGTTAAGATATTCTACTCCAAGAGAGGGATTGCTTGTCTTTTAGGATGTTTGCTTTCACCATATGAAAATCTTCTCGCTCTAGAAGGTTATGTTCAAGCACTTTTTGAGCCGCTTCTCTGGTTTGCATGACAAGTTCTTCATCTTCAATTAACGATGCCAGTTTAAAATCTAAAACACCGCTTTGTTTGGTACCCATTAAATCACCAGGGCCGCGTAATTTAAGGTCTTGTTCAGCGATTTTAAAACCGTCATTTGTTTCACACATGGTGCTCAGGCGTTTTTTGGCATTCTCTGAGAGCTTATAGCTGCTCATTAAATAGCAATACGATTGTGCTGAACCACGGCCCACGCGACCTCTGAGTTGATGCAGTTGCGATAGCCCAAATTTTTCAGCATTTTCAATCACCATTACAGAGGCATTAGGTACGTTTACGCCTACTTCAATAACAGTAGTAGAGACCATGATTTGGGTGTCTGCTTTTACAAAACGAGCCATTTCAAATTCTTTTTCTGCAGGTTTCATTCGTCCGTGTAAAATACTCATTTTGTATTCAGGCAACGGAAATACTCTTAACAGGGTGTCGTATCCATCCATTAAATTTTGGTAATCTAATGTTTTAGACTCTTCGATCAGCGGATACACAATATAAATCTGTCTGTTCTGAGCTAAATGAGCTTTAAGCTCGCCAAATAGTTTTAATCTGCTTTTTTCAAAGTAATGCTGGGTTTTAACAGGTTTTCTGCCCGCAGGCATTTGATCAATCACAGAAATATCTAAATCGCCATAAAGAGTCATGGCCAAAGTGCGCGGAATAGGGGTGGCTGTCATGACTAAAATATGCGGAAGTCCTTTTGGGTTTTTCTTCCACAATTTAGCCCGTTGTGCAACACCAAATTTATGTTGTTCGTCAATCACTACAAGGCCTAAATTTTTAAACTCTACCGATTCTTCAAGAAGGGCATGTGTGCCTACAATGACAGATATTTCACCCTCAGCAAGTCCTTTAGAAAACGCTTTGCGCTCCTTTGTTTTGGTTGAGCCCGATAAAAAACACACCTGAATACCCAATGCTTCAAAAATCTTTGAAAATGACGCGTAATGCTGCTTGGCTAAAATCTCTGTAGGAGCCATAATAGCAGCTTGGTATTGATTATCTAAAGCCATCAAAATCGAAAGAAGGGCTACAATGGTTTTTCCGCTGCCCACATCCCCTTGCAGCAAACGGTTCATCTGCATCCCTTTTTTTAGATCAGATCTGATCTCTTTTACCACTCTTTTTTGGGCGCCAGTGAGTTCAAATTCGAGCTGTGTATTGAAAAAAGAATGAAAATGCGCCCCGATTTTATCAAAGACAAAGCCCTTAGATTTTTCTTTAGTTGCTTTAGTGCGTAATATTTTGATTTGTGTGTAAAAAAGTTCTTCAAATTTTAAAGATGTTCTTGCATTTTGTATGCGCGCAAAGTCGTCTGATAAATGAATAGCATGTAAGGCTTCTCGACGAGAAGATAAAGCGTATTTTTTGCGAAGGGCAGCCGGAAGGGTTTCTGGAATGGTTGCTCCTACGGTGTCAAGGGCTGTTTTGATGTGTTTAAACAAAAAATTCGAAGACAAACTTCTTTGGTTAAGTTTTTCTGTGCTGTTGTATTTTGGGAGGATGGATTTTGTTTTCTTTTTAGGGTCATAGATAGTCATTTCAGGGTGAGCGATGCTAAGTGAGCCGTTAAAACCATTTATTTTTCCGTAGACTTCGTAAAGTGTTCCATTTTGCAGTGTTTTTTCTATCCACACTGCAGATCTAAACCACAAAAGCTCAACCTTTCCACTTGAGTCTTTAAGCTGTGCAGAGAGCCTTTTTTTTCTATGCTGCCCTATGGTTTTAATAGTAGAAAGCGTGCCTTTAATCAATACCCAACCAGAATGTGCATTAAGTTGATTAATTTGAACCACTTTTTTTTTGTCGATATACCGGTACGGGTAATGGTGTATTAAGTCGCCAATTGTACGTATATTTAATTCATTTTCAAGCAGTTCTGCTTTTTTAGGCCCAACACCTTTAAGGTAGCCAATAGGGGTGGTTGTGTTGTACTGATACAAAAAAACTTGACTTGAATAACTCTAGGCTCTAAATTAGCGCAAAATTAAATTATATAACATGAAAAAATTAATATTCTTCTCAGCGATAGCCACTGCGTTTTACTTTAGCAGCTGTTCGCCAGATGGATCAAACAACGGCACGCCTCGATCTGAGTGCGAATTATTATTTACCAATTACCATGCGAATCAAGGGTGGTTGTACACTAAAATCAATAATGTGGTTGATACGCCAGCGATTTATCAAGGAGCTAATTACGATTTAAACTCCTTGTTTAAGTTTAACCATCAGGGCGATTTATTTTATGCGCTAGTGCGCACAAGCGCTCTTGATGCGAGTAAATTTATTTACACCTACTACAATTGTGAGGGCTTATTTATTGGAGGATACGATTTCGATAGATATGGCAACCAAACCGGGACTGCTTATGGGCCTGCATTTTTGCAGAATTATACCAAAGAAATTGAAAGTTACATCAACCAAGACCAAAGCATCACTGATGTAATTGATATTACATTATTTGAGCTTTACTGGTTGTACTAATCAAAACAATAAAGTTGGCCTTCACTAATAAAAAGGCCAACTTTCATTTAATTTTAATATTTTTAGAGGCATGAAACGCCTCTTTTTTTTTGCAATATGTTTTTTTCCTCTGCTATTCAGTGCTCAAAACAATGGTGTTGTTGGCGCGCAGGGTAATGCTGAAAAACGTAAAAAAGAGCTGGCTAAAAAGAAAGAAAAGCAAGAAAAGGCTGATGCTAAAGCCGAAAAAGAATTGGTTAAGTATCAATATAAAAGCAACACAAAGACAACGCGTAAGCGCATGAAAAAATCTAAAAAACAGGCCAATCGTAATAATTCTGGCCGCAAGAAAGGAGGGTTTTTTAAACGTATTTTCTCTGAAAAATAAAATTTTATTCTTTAAAAACTTGTTTTTATAAAATTTATTTTGTTTTATATAGATATAACTTTAAACTACACTATTTAGAATGCTTATATTTTTATTTTTTTCACTCTTTTTCGGTACCATAATTTTTTCGAATTCTTTACTGTTCTTGTCTAGAACACATGCCTTGCGCCATCAGGGCCCTTCTTTTTTCTTTTCGTATTGTTGTTGAGTTTAGTTTATCCCGCTTAGCATACGTCTATAAGGGGTGGTGCAAAAAATATTTTTTTGTACATTTGTGAGCTTATCATTTTGAAGGTTAAAAAATGTTAAGAAGTATCAATAATTTAAAAAACAACATGCGCAACAATATTCTAAAAATCTTTTTCTTAAGTGTTTTTGTATTTGGGGGGATGTTTTCTCTTACCGCTCAAGTCGGACAGGGTGCTATAAAAGGAAAGGTTACTGATAAAGAAACCGGAGAAACTATTCCATTTGCTACTATTGCCGTAAAATCAAAAGGCAATATAGTAACGGGTGCACAGACTGATTTTGACGGAAAATTTAATATAAAGCCCCTTCAGCCTGGTGTATATGATTTAGAGGCTAGCTTTGTGGGGTACCAGACTATTGTAATTTCAGGAGTACTGATAAAATCAGACAAAACAACCTTTCAGGATTTTAAACTTTCGATTCAAACCGAAGTCTTAGAAGCAGTTGAAGTAATTAGTTATACCGTTCCACTGATTGATAAAGATAACACGGTAGCTGGTGAAACGGTTACTAGAGAAGACATTCAGAATTTACCAGGTCGAGGCGCAACAGATGTGGCAAAAACAGTAGGGGGTGTTTACTCTAAAGATGATGGTTCAAACGAATTAAATGCAAGAGGCGCGCGTTCAGATGCTAACTTTGTCTACATTGATGGGGTTAAGGTAAGAGCGGGGTCTTCTTTGCCTAAAGCTGCGCTTGAACAAGTGTCAGTTATTACAGGTGGTGTGCCAGCACAATACGGTGATGTAACCGGTGCCGTAGTGAGTATTACCACAAGAGGAGCGGCAAGAGAATACTCTGGCGGAATCGATTATTTAACATCAGGGTATAAAGTCGACGACGGTAAAGTGGTAGGGATGGATGCGATGGGTTATAACCTATTAGAATTTAATGCAACTGGTCCGCTGATCTGGAAAAAAGATACAGCAGGCAATAAAAAAGACCCCATCTTAGGATTTTTCTTAGCGGGTAATGTATCACATATTGTAGACCCTTCACCATCTATCATTGGTACCTGGAAGGTGAAAGACGATGTAAGAGATTGGTTGTTCGACAATCCATTGAGGTTTAACCCAGACGGAGGAGGTACATTTTTAAATGAAGAATTTTTACGCCAGAATGATTTTGAGAAAACCCGTACGCGTTTAAATGTTGAAAGACAAGCCTTAAACTTAAATGCTAAGCTAGATTTTAATATTTCAAAAAATACCACCTTAACTTTTGGAGGTGCGGCTGATGTCAATGATAGAAACGATGATTTTTACAGAGACAGACAAAACAGTGTGTTTGGCTCATATTCGTATTCGTTGTTTAACGCACACCACAATCCGAACGTAAACAATCAAACCTACAGAGGATATGCGCGTTTAACCCAAAGATTTGGCTCGTCGGCAGATACATCTAGAGCGTCAAAAATTAAGAATGCCTATTATTCAATTCAGGCCGATTATCAAATTACATCAACGCGTTTGCAAGATGAAAACTTAAAAGATAATTTGTTTGGCTATGGCTATTACGGTAAGTTTAGAACCTACCAATCTAGAGACTATGACGGAGGGCAAGATTCACTAACTGGTGTATTCGGACTTATTCAAACTACCTTTGTTGATACACTGGTAACCTATGAGCCTGATTATAACTATAATGCCAATGGGGCCTCTATTACCCAAGGGTTTTATAATTTATTTGGTTTTGGCGGATTTGACGGCGACGGTAATCCTATTGTAGATCCTATTTTGGCGGGCGAAAACTTAAGAAACCTCAATAATATATCTTTGGCAGGGGGGCTAAGAAATGGCGATGCGCCAAGAGATATTTACGGCATGTGGCGTTCACCAGCCCTTGTATACAATGAGTACGCCCTTAGAAATAGAGAGCAATACCGTTTAAATGCCATAGGTTCAGCCGATATAGGAGACCATTCTATCACCTTAGGGTTTGAATATGAGCAAAGGGTAGACCGAAACTTTAGTGTTGCACCTAGAGGTCTTTGGACTATTGGCCGCCAGCTAACCAACAGACATATTGCTAATTTAGATTTTTCTAATCCTAATATTATACAAACAGGAACCTTCCCTATTGTTGAATACGAAAGACTTAATGGAGCGCCTGGTGAATACTCAGGAGACGATCCGCAAAGTTTCTTTGACTTTAACCTAAGAAATAAATTAGGCTTAAATCCTGATGGGGTCGATTATGTCGATTTTGATTCTTATGATCCTACGATGTATGCGCTCGATATGTTTAGCGCAGATGAGTTGTTAAACAACGGTAATAATCTAGTGACTTACTATGGTTACGATCATACAGGTAAAAGAGTAAACTCATACAATACAGGGTGGCTCAATGATTTTTTTAATGCCAAAGATCAGTACGGAAACTTTACTAGACCCATTGCCCCATTTCAGCCTATATATGTGGCGGGTTTCATTCAAGATAAATTCTCATTTGATGATCTAGTATTTAATGTTGGGGTACGTGTCGATAGATACGATGCCAACCAAAAGGTGTTGATTGATCCGTATGTGATGTTTCCGACCGTGAGAGCAGGCGAAGATTTATCGCAACACGGCTTAAGTGGTGTTGAAGTGCCGGGCAATGTAGGCGACGATTATGTTGTGTATGTAGACAATGTGAGCAATCCTACTGAAGTTAAAGGCTATAGAGATGGTGATATTTGGTATAATGCTCAGGGTCTAGAAATTCAAGACGCTTCTGTACTTGAAACTTCTTCGGGTAGTGTAGCGCCTTTGTTGGTCGATAAAGATGTAAAAAGTGGGCAAGAAATCAGAGAAAATTCATTTAGAGATTACAAGCCAAGAACAGCTGTAATGCCTAGAATTTCTTTTTCGTTCCCCATTTCAGATGAGGCCTTATTTTTTGCACACTACGATGTATTAACCAAAAGGCCAACTACGGGTATTGGTGGTTCAGGTACAAGACTTGACCCAATTGATTATTTCTTTATCAATAGCATTGGTAACAATGTGGTGAATAATCCTGATTTGGGCTTAGAACAAACCATTGATTATGCGGTTGGCTTTAAGCAAAAATTAAATAACTTTTCATCACTTTCTATTGAAACATTTTATAGAGAGTTTAGAGACTTAGTTCAGGTAATTAATTTAGCCCAAGCCTATCCAAATGGATACATCACTTATGTAAATAGAGATTTTGGTACTGTTAAAGGCTTAACGGTGTCTTATGATTTAAGACGTATGGGCAACATTAGAGGTCGCGTGGCCTACACTATGCAGTTTGCAGAAGGAACGGGCTCTTCAGCAACAGGCGGTTTGGGTCTAGCAAGAGCGGGTAAGCCTAATCTTAGAAACTTAATTCCTTTATCTTTTGATCAGCGGCATACCTTAATCGCCAATATCGATTATAGATATGGCCAAGGCAAAGACTACAATGGCCCAGAAGGCTTCATGCGTCACATATTTGAAAATTTTGGAGCAAATGCCGTTATAAATGTAGGTTCAGGCACCCCTTACAGTGGCCAAAAAAACGTGACTCAAACAGGTCTTTTTTCAGGAAATGCTGCGCTTTTAGACGGGCAATTAAATGGCGCCAGATTGCCTTGGAATTTTTCTCTGAATTTAGGGCTTGATAAAGGCTTTATGATTGGTAAAACCGAAGAGAAAAAAGGAGTTCCATTAACGCTTTATTTTCAGATCGAAAACTTGTTAAACACTCTAAACATAGCAAATGTATATAGAGTAACAGGTAATCCGGACGACGATGGCTTTTTAACTGCAGAAGAGTATCAAAACTTTATTGCATCTCAAAATTCAGAACAAAGCTTTAGAGAGTTATACGGATTTAAAGTAAACCGTGGGTCAAATTTCACTCTTCCTAGAAGAGTAAAACTCGGAATTAGAATTGATTTTTAACCATAATTATTTAGCAACCCAAATGATGAATCAACAAACAGTAATATATAACGCATTCGCAAAATACATGTTAACACTTCTATTGAGTGTATCTTGTTTCAATGCCTTTGCCTATATCTACATTGGCAATAATGGATCTTCTTCAAATAACAATACACCTTTACAGTCAGGTAAGTTGTCAGCGAATTGTCTGCCTCCTTCTACCTCTGAAGATTTAGACATCAATAATGTAAAGGCACTGATACATACCGGAGGCGATATGTGGTGGGATTTGCAACAACAAGCAAAATATGAAATACCGAAAGGGTCTGGTAAAACCTCTCTTTTTGCAGGTTCTTTATGGTTAGGAGGGGTAGATGTGTCTAACCAATTAAAGGTGGCTGCCAATAGATTTAGAGGCAATGGTATTGATTTTTGGACGGGTCCTTTAAGAACTGATAATTCAGAAACCTCTGCTGACGTCTGTCAATTGTATGACCGCTTCTTTAAAATTACAAAACAAGAGGTGCAAGAGTTTGTAGCATGGCAAAATGCTGGGGCTTTTGATCAAGGCAATAATACAACCACTCAACAAGATAATTTTCCGGGATATGCTGTGCCGCAAAGCATACAAGAATGGCCAGGAAATTATTCTGGGCCTAATGCCAACAATTACGATTTTAACTTAGCGCCTTACGTTGATTTAAACGGAAATGGGGTGTACGATTGGCAAAATGGCGATTACCCCGCCTATGATTTAACGGGTGGTGCAGAATGTA
This sequence comes from Flavobacteriales bacterium, assembly GCA_020629755.1. Taxonomy (GTDB): domain Bacteria; phylum Bacteroidota; class Bacteroidia; order Flavobacteriales_G; family JALEGO01; genus JAHDHZ01. Next base: position 28,183 of record JAHDCS010000012.1, read on the forward strand.
ATACCGAAGACTTAAATCAGGTGTATGGCGATCAGACTTTGTGGTGGGTATTTAACGACAACGGTAACATTCACACTGAATCAGGCTCATCTCAGGCTATTGGTATGGAAATTAGAGCTCAGGCCTTTGCTTTTGCTACTAACGACGAAGTCAATAACATGACCTTTTACAATTACCAGTTGATTAACCGCTCTACCTTTACCTTAACCGATGCTTATTTTGGCTTTTTTGTTGATCCTGATTTGGGTGGGTTTCAAGACGATTATGTAGGGTGTGATGTGTCAAGAGGTCTTGGGTTTTGCTACAACGGAGATGATTATGATGATAATGCAGGTGGTGCACTTGGCTATTTAGATAAGCCACCGGCCATTGGCGTTGATTTCTTTCAAGGGCCTTTTCAAGATGCAGATGGTATTGATAACGATTGGGGTACTGGCTTTAACCAGGCTGTTGAAGGCAATGGAGTAGGCTATAGTGATGGTATAGCAGATAACGAGCGTTTTGGAATGAGAAGGTTTTTATACTTTAACAATGCTGGAGGAGGTATTAATAATGACCCAGCGACTGCTTCAGATTATTACAATTTTATGAGAGGCCTCTGGAAAAACTCAACGCCAATGGTACATGGAGGTGACGGAACTATTGGTGGATGTCCTACGGCAGATTTTTCATGTAATCCTACAGCATTTATGTTTCCTGGTAATTCAGATACTCAAAACTGGGGTACAGGCCAATCAGAAGCACTCTGGACAGAAGTTACTGCCGGTAATACGTCGGGAGACCGTAGATTTACGCAATCCGCGGGTCCTTTTACTTTAGCGCCGGGGGCAAAGAATTACATCACAGCTGGTGTAGTATGGGCACAGGCTGTAACTGGCGGGGCAGAGGCATCAGTTTTAGCACTCATTGAAGCAGACCAAAAAACACAGGCAGCTTTTGATAATTGTTTTCAGATTTTAGAAGGGCCTTATGCTCCTGAGCTTACCTTTCAAGAGCTCGACCAAGAATTGGTGGTATTTATTTCTAACCCAGCTTCTTCAAACAATGCCAATGAGGCCTACAATCGTAAAGATCCGACGATTCAAGCGCCAGATTCTATTCTTTTAACGTCTTTGGCAACTGGTACAGTAGATACCAATGGATATACATATGTTTATGATAATACCTATACGTATGAGTTAGATTCTATGCTCATGATAGATACCGTTATTGTAAGTATAGATCCGACGCCGCCAGCAGATACTGTTTTATATTACGATAGTAATTACGTAGTAACTTTAGATTCTACTTTACAATCAAATGTTATTGTAGATTCGTTTCCGAATTTAACCCCAGGTATAGCTACGCAAAACACCTATATTCAATTATCAAATGCTGATAAAGAGGCCTATACCAATTATAAGTTTCAGGGCTATAAGGTGTATCAAGTCAAAAACCCATCTGTTTCTGTGGTTGATTTAAACGATGCAGATTTAGCGCGTTTGGTATTTCAGTGCGATATTCAAGACAATATTATTGAGGTCATTAATTATGAATTTGATCAGACCATTCAACAAAGTGTGCCTAAACTTAAAGTAGATGGCGAAAACCTAGGAATTTCTCATAGTTTTCAGTTAACTACAGATGAATTTGCGACCGGGAATAACACTTTAGTCAATCATAAAGAAGTTTATTATATGGCAGTGGCTTATGCGGTTAATAATTCTGAGTATACAGAATACGATCCTACAGACCCTACAAAACTAGACGGGCAAAAGTTACCCTATATCGAAAGCGGAAAAGCAGCAGATGGCGCTGGGGTTAAGGTATTTACTGCCATCCCTCATAAAGTAGAAGTAGAGTCTGATGGGTTAATTCAGAATTCAAATTACGGCGACGAGGTTGAGCTTACTAAACTTGAAGGCCGTGGTAATGGTAATCGTGAGATTAGACTTACCCAAGAAACAGAAAATGCCATTATGAGCGGCGCACCTTGGCTTGTTGAGTCTGTAACCTATCAAGAAGGTTATACGCCAGTATCTATTAAGGTAGTAGATCCTTTAAATGTGCCATCTGGTGATTTTGTATTTAAAATTTTAGAAGAAGATTCTGTGCAAAACTTTGATTTACAAGACGCTACATGGGAGCTTACCTTTAACGGAACAGATACGCAGATTGTGTATACCTCAGACTTAGCTATTCAAATTGGCAATGAGCAACTCTTGCCTGATGTAGGGTTATCTATATACATTCAACAACAAGAAAAGACGGTTGACGGATTACAAGATAATGAAGACCTAAATTATCTAAACGGTTTAATAGGAGGATCTATTGAATTTTCAGATCCTAACAATCAGTGGCTATCTGCCGTGATTGACGAAGATGGAACATCAACTGGCACCAATTGGATTCGTTCAGGTACCTCTGATGTAGAAGACGATCCGCAGACTACAGATTTTAATGAATCTACCTTATCTGATCATTATACCGGAAGTACCACAAAATCTTGGGTAGATCCTGAGCAGATCTACGAAAATATTTTGGGGGGATCTTGGGCACCGTTTAAATTATGTGCAATTGAACCTGAAGGACCTGTGCCTTCGATACCTACGTCTTTAACATTTGCCTCTAATGCCCATTTGTTAAATAATCCTATTGAGTTTTTAAATAACGTAGACATAGTATTTACTTCAGATAAATCAAAGTGGACGCGTTGCCCGGTGTTTGAAATGCAGAGAGACCCCAGTGTGGCACAAAATGGAGCTAATAAAGGCTTTTTACGTCGCTCACCTTCGTTAGACAAGAATGGTAATCCGTATGATATTTCAGGCTTAACCGGAAATTGGTGGGAGAATGTATCTTCTTCTACAGATGAGAATGCCGCCAACTATATTGGTGGATATGGCATGAGTTGGTTTCCGGGCTATGCCATAGATCAAGAAACAGGAGAACGTTTAAATATGGCCTTTGGCGAAGATTCATGGTTTTTCTCTGAAAACGGAAACGATATGATTTGGAACCCGACCTCTAAATTAACCGAAGGGCCCTTTAATGAGCCTAGACTAGGTGGCAAGCATTTTATATATGTATTCAGAAACAATGTGGTAGAAGAGAGAAAAGTACAAGAGGTTTCTATCATTAATGCGAATAACTTCTCTATTAACAAAGACAGACAAATGCCGCACTATGATGCAGGGGCTTATATCTTCAATAAGCTTTCTTCAATTGAGACACTTTCTATCAATAGTGCTGTGAACTCTGTAGAATTTAAAAGTGTATTTAAGGCGGCTACTTGGTGTAACTTTCCTTTATTATCACCTGGCTACGAGCTGAGATCTATGGCTGATGGTATTGTACCAAGCGATGTTAGAGTGAGATTACGCGTCAGAAAGCCTTATGGCAATCATAAAACCACAACTAATTTATTTGACGTGGGCGATCAGCTGCCACAAAACGCAGGCTATTATGTGCTTAGAGGGCCTGTTATTTACGATAGCATAACCTATAACCATGGTAGTTATTTTGATGGCGTGTCTGGTACTTCATTTGCTTTACCAACCTCAGGAAATACCAATGATTATGACAATGTAGATAATGTTGCTTTAGTAGAAAATTATGGCCGTCCGCTCTATACCTTTAATACAGACAAGTATGCCACGCTGTTAAGTGATAATCCTACAGCGGTGGATGGATTAGATATTATTAACGTAGTACCGAACCCTTACTATGCCTATTCAGAATATGAGCAAGACAGGTTAGACAATAGAATTAAAATCACCAACCTGCCAATTAACTGTACGGTAAGTATTTATACCTCAAGTGGGGTATTGGTGAGAACCTTAACCAAAGACGATCCGTCTGTAACCTCTCTACAATGGGATTTAAAAAACAATGCAAACATTACCGTATCTAGTGGTATTTACATTATTCATGTAGAAGCACCAGGCATTGGAGAGCGTATTATTAAATGGTTCGGGATGATGAGACCAATTGATTTAGATTCATTCTAATTTGAAAAGCATAAAGAAGATGAGATATAAAAATTATATAAGTTATTGTGTAGGATTATTTTTAATAAGCGCGTTTGCTTATGCAGGTAATCAAGACAGGGTTGGCGAAGCAGGGGCATCTGAATTAAAGATTAACCCTTGGGCGTCTAGTTCAGGATTGGCAGGAGCTAACTCAGCAAGTATTGTGGGGATAGATGCCGCCTATTTAAATGTAGCAGGTCTTGCGTTTACCAATTCAACTGAAGTTGCTTTTGGGTACAAAGATTGGTTGTCTGGATCAGGCATTGGGTTTAGTACGCTTGGTCTTGGCCAGCGAGTAGGTGAATCTTCTGTGTTTGGCTTAACAATCAGCGCCATGACCTTTGGTCAGATAGATATTACAACGGTAAATTTACCAGATGGCGGAGCGGGTACTTATTCGCCTACATTTTTAAATATTGGGCTTTCTTATGCCAAGGCATTTTCAAATAGCATTTATGGCGGAATTACCCTAAGAAGTGTATCTGAGCAAATTGCAAACTCTTCAGCTTCAGGATTGTCATTAGATGTAGGCATTCGTTATGTCACAGGTAAATTTGATAAAACTAAATTCGGGATCTCCCTTAAAAACATTGGTCCAAAAATGAAGTTTTCTGGCGATGGCTTTTCTGAAAAAGTCATTTTTAATGATATTGAATATACCTTAAAACAACGTTCTCAAGGTTTTGAATTGCCAGCGCTTTTGAATATTGGCATTGCCCATGACTTTCATTTGGGTACAGCAATTGTCAAAGACAGTACCAAAAAAGATTCAGAAAAAGCAAAACCAGCCAATATACTGACTGCAAATCTTAATTTTTTATCTAACTCATTTGGTAAAGACCAAGTGATTGCAGGATTAGAGTATGCGTATAAAAACATTTTTAAGTTGCGTGTTGGTTATGCCTATGAAAACGGCTCTAGTTTTGATCAGAACGCCTCTGACTTAACAAATGCTTACATGGGCCCTGCGGGTGGCATAGGATTTAATATCCCCCTAGGAAAGGCAGATAGGTATTTGGGCATTGATTATGCCTTTAGACCTACGGTTCGTTTTTCTGGAACCCATAGTGCAAGTTTAAGAATTAACCTATAATTCTATTTTTTAAGCACAACACTAATTTATAGCAGTAATTACTTTTAGGGCCAGATTGATATCTGAGCGTTTTCCCTATAATAAATTTGTAAATATGAGCAATGTAGTATATGTCACAGAAGAAGGCTTACAAAAGCTAAGAGATGAAGTTCGGCACTTAGAAACGGTCGAACGTCCAAAAATATCTGAACAAATTGCCACAGCAAGAGACAAAGGCGATTTATCAGAAAACGCTGAGTATGATGCAGCCAAAGAAGCACAAGGCCTTTTAGAAATGAAAATATCTAAGCTCAATGAAAAAATTGCCGCAGCACGTATTATAGATGAGTCTCAATTAGACAGCTCTAAGGTTTTGATTTTATCTAAGGTTAAAATTAAAAATCTAAAGAACAATGCCGTAATGGAGTACACCATTGTGCCTGAAAATGAAGCCAATTTAAAAGAAAAGAAAATTTCAGTAGAGTCGCCAATCAGCAAAGGATTATTAGGTAAAAAAACAGGAGAAAAAGCCAAAGTAAGTACGCCTGCAGGAGACATTGATTTTGAGGTGTTAGAGATTAGCCGTTAAATAAAATTGGTTAAAAGTTAAGTGTTTGATTTCTTGGTATGGTTATTGCACGTTTTTTTCACAAACAGTTAACTATGCAAAAACACATCGCTTTAATTTGTACTTATTTTTTTATTTCGTTCACTTATGCACAACAAAGAGTAGAACTTGTTACCTCTGGAATAGCAGATGTAGAAATAGTAGTGGTTAATTCAGGCATTAGTGATTATACGGTTCGGTTTGTTGACAATGGATCTATCGCAGACTTATCTGTGGGGATAACCACTTTTAGATCGCGCGCAGATTATATAGTTTCAGATGCCTTTGAAGAGCAGACTATTGAAGTAAAATCATCTGGTTTTGGAGATTATAAATTTGAACTTGTAAATTCAGGTATTTCAGATGTAACACTTTGTATAGATTGTGATGCATCTCCTGATGTTTGGATTTATCTTGACGATAGAACCGCTTTGCTTGAAAGAGAAATTGTAGCTTTATTGTATAAAGACATCATCAAAAAAGCAGAAGAATAAAAAAACGCTATGCCGTCTATATTTTCAAAAATTATTTCAGGAGACATACCCTGTTATAAAATAGCAGAAACAGAACATTGCTTGGCTTTTTTAGATATTTTTCCAGTGCAAAGAGGACATGTATTGGTAATCCCCAAAAAAGAAGTCGATCATATTTTTGATTTAGAAGACGAGTTGTTTTCAGAATTACATCTGTTTTCAAAAAAGGTAGCCAAGGCCATTAAACAAGCCTTTAGCTGTGAAAAAATAGGCGTTAGTGTCATTGGTTTAGAAGTGCCTCATGCACACATTCATTTAATGCCCATAGATCAGCTTTCTGATATGAATTTTACAAAGCCTAAACTTAAATTACAGCCTCAAGAGCTTAGTGAGATTGCCACGCAAATAAGGGCCTATTATACCCCATAGTTTCTTATTTTTGACACTCTAAGATGCTAATGCCTAAGATTCTACTCATATACACCGGCGGAACCATCGGTATGCTAAAAAACCCTAAGGGCCATCTTTCGCCTATCGATTTTTCAAACCTCACCCAATTCTTACCCGAGATTAAGGGATTAAACATAGAATTAATCACTAAAAGCTTTGATACCCCTATTGATTCGTCTAATATGCGCTTAGATCTTCTTGACCATTTAGTAGACATGATAGAAGAAGAGTACCAGAATGTAGATGGGGTAGTGATTCTACACGGATCAGATACTATGGCCCATACAGCAAGCGCTTTGAGTTTCATGCTAGAGGGGCTACAAAAACCAGTTATTCTAACTGGATCACAATTGCCAATTGGGGTTTTAAGAACAGATGGTAAAGAAAATTTGATAACCGCCCTGCAAATTGCATCCACCCAAACAACAGACAATAATGGTCCTTTAATTCGTGAGGTGTGTATTTACTTTGAATATAAACTTTATAGAGGGAACAGAACCTATAAATACAATGCAGAGCATTTTAATGCCTATGATTCCCCAAATTATCCTTTTTTAGCAGAGGCAGGTGTTCAGATCAATTTTAATAAAAAAGCACTCTTTTATTCGGAGCAATCTAAACTGACAGTGCGTAAAAAACTCGATAATAATATTGCGGTACTTCCTCTTTTTGTAGGTATTTCAGATCAAATGATTGCCTCTATTGCAAAAATTGATCATTTAAAAGGTTTGGTGTTACAAAGCTTTGGAGCGGGTAATTTACCTAATAACCCTGCATTAACTACTCTTTTAAAAGAATTGTCAGAAAAAAAAGTACTGCTTTTAAACATTAGCCAATGTCAGGTGGGGCGTGTAGAAATGGAAAAATACGCCACCAACCCTTCTGCTATGGATCTTGATATTATTTCTGGAGCCGATATGACCCTAGAATGTGCGGTTGCAAAACTGATGTATCTTTTAAGCATTCAGAGTCTAAGTTTCGAGCAAAGAAAACTATATTTGAAAAAATCATTGCGAGGTGAGCTTACAGAATCCGCCTAAATATTTACCCCATACCTTACTTTTTTTATTTGGCTTTTTATTATACGCCAATACCTTCACCTTTGAGTTTGCCTTAGACGATAAAATTGTGATTTCACACAACTCGTTCACTAAAAAAGGCATTAAAGGCATTCCTGAAATTTTTAAAAACGAAGTGTTTACTGGGTTTTTCGGCAAAAAGAAAAATTTAGTAGAAGGTGGCCGTTACCGCCCATTAACATTAGCCTATTTTGCTGTTTTTTGGGATGTTTTAGGCCCTAAAAAAGGCCAGTCAGCAAAAAAAGAAAAACAAAAAAAGCAAAGCGTTGCCCGCGCTTTGCATATTAATAATGCCTTGTTTTATGGGTTAACTGCAATGGTGTTGTACGCCTTATTGCTGCTGCTTTTCACCTCAAAAGAGCAGGCCTGGTATCAAAGTATAGCCTTTTGGACGGCGCTTATTTACACCGCGCACCCCATCCACACCGAGGTGGTGGCAAACATCAAAAGTTTAGACGAAATATGGGCGTTTTTAGCCGGAATATCAGCCTTGTATTTTGTGTTGCGCTATTCTGAAAGTGCTAACACAAAAGATCTTTTATTGGCCAGTATTATTTTTTTTGGGGGATGTTTTGCCAAAGAAAGCATCGTGGTGTTTTTGGGCATAATTCCGCTTACATTATTTGTGTTTAAAGAGCAGAAGATATTAGCTTCATTAAAAACAACTCTTCCTTTATTTATCATATTTGGCTTTTACTTTTGCATTCGATCATTTGTTTTGGGGGATGTCAGTACAGATGGGCAACGCCAGTTGCTTAATGTGCCCTATTTGTATGCCAGTGGCTCAGAAAAGATAGCGTCTATTTTTTACACCATGCTCTTGTATGTAAAACTCTGTATTTTTCCACTAGAGCTCACGCATGATTATTACCCATGGCACCCGTTTTCAGAAGACAGCTATGTATTTTCAGCCAAAAACCATCCTTACATCACCTTTTCTAACCCTTTAGTTTGGTGTTCTATAGGGCTCTATCTTTTTTTATTATGTGGGGGGATTCGTTTTGTATTCTCAAAAAAACCCTTAAAAATCATAGGCTACACAATGCTGTTCTTTGTAGGTACGTTTATTTTGTTTTCAAATCTTTTTTTTGAGATAGGAGTGTTTATGAATGAACGCTTTATGTACATCCCCTCGCTAGGGATTGTGCTCTTATTTGTATTTCTACTCAGTGAACATATACAATCGAGCGTGTTGCGTTCATCTATTTTGGGTATAGTGGCCCTGTTGTTTTGTTTTAAAACCTTCTCTAGAAACAAAGCCTGGAAAAACGATCAAACCCTTGCCATAGCAGATTATCAGACCTCTGCAGCTAGTGCTAAAGTGAACATGTCGGCCGGAGGAGCTTTTTACGACCTAGCCAGAATTGAAAAGAATCCTTCTAAAAAAGAAACCTTATTAAAAAAATCAAGAGAAGCGCTGCAGAAATCTTTGCGCCTTTATCCTAATTACATTCAGTCTAAAACGCTTTTAGGACACTCGCTTTTTGAAGCAGGCGATTATAAAGGCAGTAGAAGCGCCTACCTCTCTGGATTACAGCAAAATCCGAATTTTACAGATATAGAAAAGGCGATTTTCGTGATTGCAGACAGCTTACAAAGGGCACGTAAATTTCAAGAGGCCATCGCATACCTCTCCGTGCTTGTTCAAGAAAAACCAAATTTAGCCAGACCGTATAACGAGTTAGGTGAAATTTATGGCAAAGAGCTAGGGCGTCTTTCTGAGTCAATAGGCTATTTAACAAAAGCCTTTGAGATAGATCCCAATAACATCCATACCCTAGAAAATTTAGGAGTGGCTTACGGCATGTCGGGTAATTTTAAAACATCATTAGACTATTTTTTACGTGCAGAAAAAATATCCCCCCAGAAAAAAAGATTACTAGAAAATATAGCCAAAACCTACATGTATATGAATGATCAGGCTGGCTATAATACCTATATGCAAAAAGCAGCTAAAGCTAAATAGACGACGCATTTGGCGTAAAAGCCAATGAAGCAATGCTAATGTTCAGATGATGGGTTTTTGTGATATGTTTTACAAGCGCATCCAATGTAGCGCCTGTTGTAATGACATCATCTACCAGTAAAATATGTCTTTGCATAAGTTTTTGATTGGTCAATACCCCAAACGATTGATAGGCATTTACAAAACGATCTATCCGTTTTAATCCCAGTTGAATGGGTTTGAAAGACTGTTTTAGTTTAAAAAACTCAACGGGTTTGTTTAGGGCATAAGCCACACCTTTGGCAATAATTTCACTTTGGTTGTAGCCTCTTGTTTTCAGCTTGTTTTTATGTGAGGGGATTGGCACGATATAGTCAATTTTATTAAAGCCTTTTGATTTATTCAAATGCGCTCCTAGCCATTGCCCAGAAGCAAAGCCCAATTGTTTTTTGTTGTGGTATTTGATCTGTTTTATAAGGGTTGAGCCAAAGGCTTTTTTGTGGTATTCAAATAGACTAAATACATTAGAAACTCTTTTAGGTAAGGGCAATTGCTGTTTAATCCAAGGGATGTTTTTGGGGGGATGGGCAGCCGAAAATCCGCCCACTAGACAATGCAAACAAAAATTATGTTCCTGATCTAAGAGAGTGGTCTGGCAATGCAGGCAAAATTCTGGATAGATCAAAGAAGATAAATCATTGAGCCATTCTTGCATAGGTAAGTAAAATACATATATTTGTTTTACAAGTCAATACGGTAATACAATGGCAACAGAAAATAAAAAGAACAACACACTCGCAATAGTTTTAGGGATTTTATTACTCTTATCCTTTTTAGGTTTAGGATACTTGTTTGTTGAGAATTCTAATTTAAAAGACAATGTGGCAACGGTAACTAAAAAGGCAAATGATACCGAAATTGCAAGGCAAAATGTCATTCAAGAGCTCAATGAAATGGAAGCAGAGTACCAAACGCTTTCAGATCAAAACCAGACCATGAGTGAAGAGCTCAATGCAGAAAGAGAAAAAATAAAAGAGCTTATTCAGCAAGCCAAAAATAAAAACTGGTCGATCTCTAAGCTTAAAAAAGAAGCAGAAACGCTCAGAAACATCATGAAGGGGTATTTAGTAACTATTGATTCTCTTAACACACTAAACCAGGAGCTGAACACTGAAAACATAGCAGTGAAAGGTGAGCTTGAAACCCAGAAAACCGTCAATCAAGATTTAACCTCTCAAAATGAAGGCTTAACTGAAAAAGTAAATACAGCAGCGCAATTACAAGTTGTTAACTTTGCGGTGAGCGGGCAAATTCAAAAAAACAGCGGTGCGCAAAAACCAACAGATAAGGCAGGCAGAACAGATGTGGTTAAAGCGTGTTTTACCATTCCGTCTAATGCCATTGCAGCTTCAGGAAAACGAAAAATATTCATGCGTATTATTGGCCCTTTTGGATCGGTTTTAGGCGCTAAAGAAGATCCGGGTTTTGTAGTGAATGGCCGAAAAGGCGTGTATACGCATCATAAAGAGATAGAGTATTCAGGCGCTTCACAACAAGAGTGTATGTACTGGGAAACTACAGATGAATTGGCTAAAGGAAATTACAATGTGCAGCTTTATGAAAGCGGCAGAGAGTTAAGCCAATATACCTTATCGCTTAAGTAAAAGAGGCTCTAGTCATCTCATACATTGCCAATCCGGCAGCGACTGAGACATTTAAAGAACTTACCTCTCCACACATTGGAATGTTGATTAAAGCATCTGCCTTTTGCGTCCACAGCGTGCTTACACCACTTTCTTCACTGCCCATCACTAGCGCGCACTTTTCAGGCCATTTAAACACTTGAATAGAGGTGCTGTTTTTAGCTGAGGTGACACAAATGTTGAAAGCATTTTCTTGGAGGGCTAAGATTAACTCCTGGTCTTCTAGGTAGTGTATTTTTGAAGAAAAAATAGCACCTAGGCTTGCGCGGATGGTTTGAGGGGCGTAGATGTCGATTTGTTTGTGTCCGGTTAAGAAGATATTGCTTATACCAAAAGCATTTGCAGATCTAAGAATAGCACCAATATTACCTGGTTTATCCACGTTTTGTAAAACAAGCACCTGTTGGGTGTCAAGCATTTGATCAGTAGTCCATTGTTTTTTTGAGTAAATCCCCACAATACCCTCTGTACTCTCACGGTGGGCTATTTTTTTGTACACTTCTTTGCTTACATTAAAATAATGAGGCGTTTTGTGTTTTAATTTTTGTAAATCACTATCGAATAGCCCAGTGATTTGTTCGCAGACAAATAAACGATCTATAGAATAGTGATTGCGTTGAGCCAGTTCATTTTCCTTGAGACCTTCTACTACAAAAAAAGAAGATTTTTTTCTTTTTTGAGTACTTTGCAAGCGCACCACCTCTTTAATTTTTGGATTTGTTAAGCTAGAGATCATAGACATTAAGCAAAGGTATAACAAGAGTTCTTTCCAAAACTAAAATTTAAAATCTTATTCCGCTTCTTAGAATGCTTATCTCCTCTTTTTGTCCCTATTTTCGTTGTTTTTTATCCAAAAATCCTTACATACACTAGTATGCTGTGGTATTTTGTCAAAAAAACGCCTTAATAGGAACAAAAATTTGAGGTTTTGAAAAGAACTTAGCAAGTTCAAAGAATGTCTTTACCTTTGTGTATATTGCATCTTACAGTTTCTGAAATAGCAAACATTTTAAAGGTTCCAACACCTAAAAAACACAAAGAGATTTGTATTGATTCATTTGCGATAGATAGCCGTAAGGTGCTTATGCCTAAAAGCACCTTGTTTGTGGCGCTCTCTGGTCAAAGAACCAACGGGCATAAGTTTATTGATGCGCTTTATAAGAAGGGATGTCGAGCCTTTTTAGTTGAGAGATTGCCTCAGAAGCACAAACGCTATAAAGCATCCTTTTTTAAGGTCAACAACACCCTCTTGGCATACCAAACACTTGCCAAGGCTTGGCGTAAGAATTTTACATTTGATGTGCTGGCCATCACCGGGAGTTCAGGTAAAACCATCGTTAAAGAGTGGCTTTATGAACTTTTACGTGAAGAGTGGTTCGTGTATAGAAGCCCGCAGAGTTATAATTCTAAAATAGGCGTGCCCTTATCAGTGTTTAGTGCGCGCTCTGTATATGACCTTTCTATTTTTGAAGCCGCTATTTCTGAACCAGGAGAAATGAACACTCATGCAGACATTTTGTCTCCAGAGTATGGGATTTTTACTGGAATTGGGCCGGCCCACCAAAGCGAATTTGAGAGCCTAGATCAAAAAATAAAAGAAAAACTGTTGTTGTTTAAGAGGGTGAAGTGTTTGTTTTTAGGCGCAGATGATCACAGGGTCAATAAGCATTTGCCAAAAGGGGTGAAAACATTTACCTATAGCTTTAAAGATAAAGGAGCGGCGGTGTATGTAAAAAAGGTGATTAAAAAAGAAAAAAAAGCCAGTATAACGCTGCTTTATAAAAACAAATCTTATGTCTTTAGTGTTCCGTTTTCAAGCCAGCCGCTTATTGAAAACGCGATACTCTCCCTTTTGCCTGCCTTTTATTTTAAGTTGCCTTTTGAAAGTATTTTGCCAAAAACCAAAAGTTTACCAAATGTGCACATGCGATTAGAAGAAAAAATAGCACATGGCGGAGGGGTATTGCTTTCAGATGAGTATAATTTAGATCCGGCTTCATTGCCTTTAGCATTTGATCAGTTTAATCAGTTAAGCGAAAAACCCAAAAGACTTTTAGTGCTCTCAGATTACCCAGAGTTAACAGATTCAGATCAGCAAATACAACTCAATAAATACATAAAGACCTGTCGTTTTACACACATTTGTTTGGTAGGCAAAGGCTTTAAAAAAATCACATTACACATCCCCCCAAAAAACATAAGTTATTTTAAACATACAGAAGATCTGCTTAAAAAAATTAATGGGAATGTGTATTTAGGATATGATATTTTAATTAAAGGATCAAGAAATCACAATCTAGAGCGAGTCACACAACAATTGAGTTTTCAAAAACAGCAAACCACTTATACCATAGATTTAAATGCGCTCGTACATAATTACCGATTTTTAAAGCAACTCTCAGGTCAAAAAAAGGTGATGGCTATTATTAAGGCTTTTGGCTATGGCGCTGGTGCGTTTAAAATAGCAAAAGCATTGGCTGGTCAAAAGGTGGATTATTTTGGTGTAGCCTATATTGACGAAGGAGTTGCGCTTAGAGAAAAGGGCATTCAGACGCCTATTATGGTCATGAACCCAACACGTATAGATTTTCAAACCTTATATGATTATAATTTAGAACCTACGCTTCATGATCTTCAGATGCTTGATGCTACATTAATTTGGTGTTCTCAAAATAAAAAAAAGATCAAAGTACATATTGAATTTGACACAGGCATGCGTAGACTGGGCTTTTCTCTTAGACAATATAAAGAGGTAATTAAGCGCCTAAAGTCTCAAAAGCGTGTGCAAATTGCCTCTGTGTTTTCTCATCTAGTGGCGAGTGATAAAGAGGAATTTGATGTGTTTTCAAAAAGCCAAAAAAAGCAATTTACAACTATCGCAAAAGCCTTTGCATTGCATTTTAAATCGTTTGATACACATTTATATAATTCAGCTGCGGTGCAAAGATTCAACTCTAAGAATCCGTTTTCTATGGTGCGCATAGGTTTAGCCTTGCATGGCATAACGCAATCTGAGTTTTCTACAGATTTAAAGTTAGTGGGCAAGTTAAGAACGACAATATCAAAGGTAACGCGCGTAAAAAAAGAGGATTCAGTAAGTTATAATAGGTCGTACATCTTTAAAAAGAACACTAAAGTGGCTACCTTGGCCATTGGCTATGCTGATGGCTTACCCAAAATCACTGAAAAAAACAATCTTAAGCTCTATATAGAAGATAAACCGTATCCTGTTGTGGGAGATATTTGTATGGATATGTGTATGATTGATATAGGCATAGATTCGACCTTAAGTGTAGGAGACCAGGTTGATGTTTTTGTGAATATAAATCAGCTGCAGACGCTATCTAAAAAAGCACAAACGATACCTTATGAGGTTATAACAGGTATTTCAAAGAGGGTAAAGCGGGTGTATGTGCACTAGGTCTAAAAAATATTGGATTATAAATAAAAAATTAACTACTTTCGTTAGATAATCATAAAACAAGTATTATGTCTGATGTAAAATCTAAAGTAATAGCCATTATTGTTGATAAGCTTGGGGTGGATGAGTCTGAGGTGAATGCGGAATCTAGTTTCACCAATGATCTAGGTGCAGATTCATTAGATACTGTAGAGCTGATTATGGAATTTGAAAAAGAATTCAATATAGCGATACCAGACGATAAAGCAGAAAATATAGCTACGGTCGGAGAGGCAGTAAGTTATATTGAAGAAAACATCAAGTAAAAATTAAGTATTTTGCAGCTCAAAAGAGTTGTTGTTACCGGATTAGGTGCTTTAACACCTATCGGAAATTCTCTCAAAGAGTACTGGAAGGCATTGTCTGACGGTGTGTCGGGAGCAGCACCTATCACATTATTTGATGCCTCTAAGTTTAAAACAACTTTTGCTTGTGAAGTTAAAGGCTTTGATCCTCAAGATTATTTTGATCGCAAAGAAGCGAGAAAGCTAGATCGTTTTGCACAATTTGCTGTAGTGGCTTCTGATCAGGCGATTAAAGATGCTCAAATTACAGAAGCAATAGACCACAATCGTATTGGGGTTATTTGGGGCTCTGGTATTGGAGGGCTCATTACCTTTCATCATCAGGTTTCTGAGTTTGCCTTGGGAGATGGAACGCCCAGGTATAATCCGTTTTTTATTCCTAAAATGATTTCGGATATTGCCTCAGGGCATATTTCGATTAAACATGGGTTTAAAGGACCAAATTTTACCACAGTATCGGCTTGCGCCTCTTCCACGCATGCTCTAATAGACGCCTTTAATTACATACGACTAGGTAAGGCAGATATTATTGTTTCGGGGGGATCAGAAGCAGCCGTGAATCAATCAGGCATTGGTGGGTTTAACGCCATGAAGGCTTTGAGTACGCGTAATGAATCTCCAGAATCAGCCTCTCGGCCCTTTGATGTGAGTCGCGACGGATTTGTACTTGGCGAAGGCGCTGGGGCACTTGTGCTTGAGGAAAGAGAACATGCGCTTAAAAGAGGGGCTAAAATTTATGCAGAAGTTGTAGGGGCTGGATTAACAGCTGATGCGTATCACTTATCAGCACCTCATCCAGAAGGACCTGGTATTACAGAGGTAATGAAGCAAGCTATTGATGAAGCTAAAATTAGCCCTTCTCTTGTCGATTATGTCAATGTGCATGGCACGTCAACTCCGCTTGGAGATGTCGTTGAGACAAAAGCGATTGAAAATGTCTTTGGACAAGAGGCATCAAAATTAAATATCAGTGCTACTAAGTCGATGACGGGTCATTTATTAGGTGCTGCTGGTGCGATTGAAGCGTTGGCTTGTGTGATGGCCTTGAATAAAGGTGTTATTCCTCCAACTATAAACAATACACAAAGAGATCCAGCGATAAATCCGGATTTAAACCTTACCCTTAACAAGGCGCAACACCGAGACGTTCAGTATGCGCTGAGCAACACCTTTGGTTTTGGGGGGCATAACGCGTCTATTTTATTAAAAAAAGCCAAACAAACGTGAAGCTCTTTGCAGGCTTCTTTAATTGGCTCTATCAAGGAAGCAAAATCCGTTTGTTTTTATATCAAAATTTTACGCTTCACTTTGTTTCTGTAAAGCCCTTTATATCTTGCTTTTTGCATGGCTCACAAGGCATGGAAAAAAAGGCTAAAAAAGAATTTGAACGTTTAGAATTTTTAGGGGATGCGGTGATTGATCTGGTCATTAGAGATCTTTTGATGAAGGTATATCCAAGTGCTGAAGAAGGGTCTTTGACTAAAATCAAAGCACAAGTCGTAAGTCGAAAAGAACTGGGCAGAATAGCCAATGTGATTAAATTACCCAAATTAGTTCGTGTTGATCCGCGAATAGATGTGCAGCAAACCTCTATTTTTGGCAACGCCCTTGAAGCGATAGTAGGACAGCTTTTTTTGTTAAAAGGCTATGAAAAAACAGATCGTGTACTCAAACAATTTTTTTCAGAGCATATAGCCTTTGACCAATTAAAGAATCAGATTTTTAATTTTAAAGGCGTGACTATTGAGTGGGCGCAGAAGAACAAAAAAAAATGGGAGCTAGAAATTCAAGAGTTGCCTAAAAATAGATATTTAGCTACTCTTTTTATAGACCAACAAATCCAAACTGTGGGCGTGTCGTCTTCTAAAAAAAGCGCAGAACAAAAAGCCTGTCGAATTTTTTGGGAGATTAATGAGGGCTATTAACCTCAAAGTAAAGCATTAAAAATGCGTATTATTCTGAGAAATAGTCGTATTATTAACGCATAAATTAAAAATTGAAATGGTACTGAAATTAAAAACCCTGTCTTTTACATTTACGTTATGTGCTTTTATCTTAGCTTCATATGGTCTTGGTGCTCAAGAAGTAGTGGATTGGTCGTTTTCTATTGGAGGAAGGATTGATGATTATGCAGAATCTGTGAAGCAAACATCAGACGGGGGGTTTATTGTTGTGGGGTCTACTAATTCTGATTCAGGAGATTTTGCCGGAAATGATTATTACGATGATTACTTTGCTTTAAAACTTAATGCTGAAGGAGAACTTCAATGGAAAAATACTTATGGAGGCTCTAGTTGGGATTTTGCGTACTCTGTAGTTGAAACAGCAACAGGGAATTTTGTTATTGTGGGTAAGAGTTATTCACAAGACGGAGATGTCTCAGATACCTCAGCTGGTGTTGATATATGGTTGGCTCATATTTCTTCAACCGGAACTTTGATCGAAGAAAAATCTCTTGGAGGGTCTGGTGAAGATATAGGACATCAAATTATTAATACGGATGATGGGGGATTTGTGATTGCTGGCTCTACAAGGTCTTTAGATGGAGATTTATCTTCCAATAATGGAAAAAAAGATGTTTTAATAATGAAATTAGATGAAAACATGAATGTGCAATGGGCTAAAAATTATGGGGGCAGCAATAATGATGTTGCACACGCAGTAAAACAAATAGACAACGAAGGGTACATATTGGCTGGGGTAACGACTTCAAATGATTTTGACGTGTCTTCATACAACGGAGAAGACGATATTTGGGTAATCAAACTAGACTCCTTGGGTGAATTGATCTGGGAAAAAAATTACGGCGGAACAGATGATGATGTAGCATATGATATTGAAGCGAATACTGAAGGGCATTTTTATGTAGTGGGTAGTACAAGGTCAAATGATTTAGACGTTACTGACACATTAGGAGGTGATGCTGTTTATTGGATGATTAAGATAGATGAAAACGGTAATTTATTATGGGATAAGACCTATATGAATTATGGTTTTGATGAAGCAAAATGCATTGAAAAAATCAATGATAATGAGTTTGTTATCAGCGGTGATGGAGCTGGAATCAATTATGGCGGGAATAATTTTTTAGGTTATGGCGGTAACGATTTTTGGTTAATAGGCGTAGATGGATCAGGAGAAATATTATGGTATCAAAATTATGGAGGGTCTAATACTGACATTATAAACGATATGATTATTACACAAGACCATTCGGTGGTAATGGTTGGATATTCTAGGTCTGATGATTATGACGTAACAGAAAACTTTGCAGACGATGATGTGTTGGTTTTAAAATTAGAAAGTAGTGTACAAGTTGGCGTTTATAATCAACAGCCCAAACACATTCTTGAGGTTAACCCCAATCCTTGTTCAGTATTTTTCAACATCAACCCCTTGTCTATTGAGGCTGAAAATATTCTTATTATTAGTGATATACGAGGCAAGCAAGTCCGTGTTCAAAAGAATATAGGTCCTCAGGTTAATGTCAGTGATTTGGCCCCAGGCATATACATGTTAGAGTTACTGAATCAAGAGGAGATTTTCACACAAAAACTAGTTGTTCAATAGGCGAATAAAAGTTAGCTATAAATATCTTATCGCTTAATCTTAATATCTAATACTGCTCTGCCTTCTGCAATAATCCGCTCAGGATTATCTTTATTGTAACACTTGCTTTTACAATGAAAGCTATGGTCGCCTTTACGGGTGATCCACCCTTCGGCCACAATGGTTGAAGGCTTGCCTCCATTAAGGTAATCAACACGCATGTCAATGGTAGAAATTTTATCACTAGGGTCAGACAGTAATTTAAATCCGCTTGCTCCGCCAGCGGCATCTAAAATAGTGGCTACCATCCCTCCATGCCAACGATTTGTTCTTGGGTCTCCAACAAGTTCTGGTTTAAAAGGCACTTCTAATTTGCAATACCCGTCTTTAAACTCAAGCACCTTCACATTTAAAAATTTATGAAAAGGGATAAGCTCTTCAATAACTTGAATATAGGTCTGATCTGTGAAGGCAATTTTATTAGAATCACTCATATAACAAAGGTGTATATTAAATTTTTAGGGTCTTGACTAGTTAAGAGGTAAATTTCTTAACATTTGCAATACTAATTTATACAAATTTTCATTACGATAATTGTATCTAAATTCTGTTTCTTTTAAATGAAGGTAAAAGGTAGTTTTGCTCATGCCTTTAAATTTTGTTAACCTAGTTTTAGCATAACCCCAAAAACCTTCTATTCCTTATTTTTTGTCCTTTTCCTTGAAGAAAAGAACGAAAATTCAAGC
>JAHDCS010000013.1:0-26672 GCA_020629755.1 Flavobacteriales bacterium
GAAAAAATTTGATGAATAACAAAAAAGGATTCATAAGAATTTTTTCTGAATAAAACTTAAACAGTTTCTAAGGATCGAAACTTTCTAAAAGTGCTAATAAGTCTTCTTCAGATATATCTATACAGTCTAGCTGTATTGATTGCATGTTTTCAGCGGCTGTGAAATTAGCATATCCAACCGATAAAACACTATCTGCTTTCAAGCCAACTCCAACAACAATACCTTGTGTGCCGACCGGAACATTTTGAGCGTCAATTGTTTGATTGGGTAAATTATCATAGCCAGGCATCACTGAATTAATCTCTGGAAAAACAAAAAACATACTATACGAAAGAAAAGCCGTATCACATGGTTTTGCAGGCACATCCACTAAAGTTAAACCACTTGACAACCAATAGTCACAATTAATCCACCCAAAACGATCAACAAGCATTTCATAACCAGCAGGGAGCACCTCAACAAAAGTATTTGTAGAGTCTAAGGCATTCCAGTCAAAACCAGCGCCGTCTTCAACACCTTCGAATACAATCATCGGCATCAAAGGATTTGATGACGGAATTTCTGTTGTATACATTCCATTTATCTCTATTTCTTGCCCCATAGAAGTCAAAGAAATATAAAATTGGCCGCCAGATTGAAGCAACTGATTGTTAGAGGTCGTATATTTCTGAGATAGTATCATTTCTGAGGGCTTTAAAATCTCAATTAAATCAACATCAATTGTGCCGTTTACAGAAGAGCCATCCAAAAAAGAAAGTGTAGATCGGTCGATTGTAATTTTTGTACCTTTCTGACCAACAATCACCAAATTGTCTATAGTTTGATCAAAATTAAATGTCTGGAGTTTTGGCGCGTTGTGTGTTAAAAATTCATCAACCGTACTGTATGAGGTAGTCAGAGGATTAGTTTGATCTAGCCTTTCTTTACTACAAGAGAAAAGTAAGAAAATACAGCTAAGGATTGAGACAATGTTTAAATTTAGTCGTTTCATAATATTAAAATTTAAGGGTTAAAAAATAGTTAAAGGTTTGCGTTAAGAGATTTTAAGGGTTTCTTTTTCTGATTATTCCATGGAAATCCTGACTGAATGTTCATATTGGATTTCTTTTTTTGTTTCGCCTTGTTTTGAACCTTTAGTGAATAAAAATCAAATCCAAGACTAATCTGAGATCTCAATTCATTCCACTGAAAATTATAAATTGAAATATAGGAAATCTCTATGCCTGAAAAAGATCCGTTTATGCGAAAAGAAAGCGGATAAAGCAAAGAAGATTCTTGTGCATGTTTAGAATTGAATTCTGCGTGGTTGCTCCATAAGTTGTTCTCTACACCAAGCATTGAAGAGAGTTGGATTTTTTTTAGATCTAACAAATCATACCCTAAGGATAGCCCAAAATATTTGTCTTTTATTCTATTTGAATTTGGCCTTACTTTTTCAAAATAGGGAGATATGAATATCTTATTCTTTACTTTTAATATGCTTCGAATATGCCAACCGGTTGATGCAATACCATGATTAAAACTAAATCCACTGGCTAAACTTAGTTTTTGGGAGAAAATATTTGAACTAAAAAATAAATAAAGGGATAAGAAAAGAAGACGTTTATTCATGATCTAATGATTTACAACACAAAGACGTCAAGAATAATTAAGGGTTGCTTTTTACATTTAAATTAATTCACAATGTATTGTTTTACTGCGTTTTACAAAACACACGCTCTTGGGAAATTTTTTCTGTTTCATGAAAAAAAACGTGTGCCTAAACAAGAAAACAGAATAAAACTAGAATCAAAAATGTATTATGCGTATATTTAATTAAAAGGGATAAGATGATCGACTCTTCATTTGATCAAAAAAAATATATCGCTTCACTTCTCACCAAGTTTCAAAAGCTTGTCAGAGAAGAGGGGTCTATATTTTTTGATGAATATGAAATTGAAGACCTTAAAGCTCATTTTATTGAGATCAATAAACTAGAAAACGCCCTCTTTATTCTAAAGTACGGCTTACGCATATATCCGTTTTCTACAGCATTTATGCTTGGAAAAGCAGAAATTCATTCAAAACAAGGAAATACAAAAAAAGCCAAGCAATTACTAGAAGAGTTTATTCAAATTGAACCCTTCCATGTTGAGGCTCTTTGCTTATTAGCTTCTGTATACTCTGAAGAATCAGAACATCAACAGGCCCTTAACATTCTTTTAAAAGCACAAAAGCTTTGCTTTGACAAGAAAGATAAGCAAGATGTTTGGTTTAGCATAGCGCTAGAATACACTTACCTTCATGCTTATGCTAAAGCAATCTCGTATTTTAAAAAAATTCTAACGATTGATCCTGAAAATACAGATGTCTTTTTTGAAATTGCCTTGTGTTATGAAGCTGAAAAAAAACTAGAAAAAAGCATTCACGCCTACCAACAAGTTATTGAGATTAACCCTTATTCTGCCCAGGCTTGGTTTCACCTTGGTTATGTGTATACCCAGCTTAAAAATCACGAAAAAGCATTGATCTCTTACGATTACGCAACGGTTATTGACGAAGCATTTACCGCTGCTCATATTAATAAAGCAAATACATTATCCTTGCTTGAACGTTACGACAAGGCTATTAAAATATATGAAGAGCTTCTAGATAAAGACCATGCTGATGCTAATTTACACTATCTGATGGGCGAAGCTTATGAACATACTTCTGAATATCAAAAAGCAATACGTTCCTATAATTACGCCATAGATTATGACGAAAATCATGCGGATGCTTGGGCCGCTATTGCCATGATAAAAGATGAAACCTCTTTAACTAGTCAAGCGGTTCATTATATCAAAAAAGCCATACAAATAGACCCCAGTAATCCTAATTATTGGTATTTACAAGGCGAATTTTTTCAAAAACTGGGCCTTATAAAAGAAGCTTTTACCTCATATGAAAAAGTCATAGAAATCAACCCAGAAAATATTGATATTTATCTTGATTATTCTAATGCTTTGTATGAAAACGGTTATGTGACCGAAGCGTTAGATGTTTTAGAAGAAGGTCTAGATAGAGAAGAGAAATCTGCAGAACTTCATTATAGACTCACTGCTTATTTTCTCGACCAAGGTCAAGAAATTGACGCTGCCTTTCACTTAAAAACAGCTTTAGAAATTAATTACAATAAGCGTTATGAGTTGTTCAATTACTTGCCTAATGCACAAAAAATGAGTCTTGTAAAACAAGGCGTTTTAAATTATATCTCTACTTCTAATCAAAACTAATTTTGATTCATTTCGGATTACTTGGGCTTCAGCTCAAACACTCTTTCTCTAAATCTTATTTCAACACCAAATTTAAAAGGCAAGCCTCCCCTTTTTATTATGAAAACTTTGAGATAACTTCTGCAGGTGATGTTCATGAGATTATTGAAAATAATAAAACATTAATAGGTCTTAATGTAACCTTCCCATTCAAAGAAAAAATCATGTCTTTTCTAGATGAATATTCTTCAGACGCCAAAAAAATAGGCGCTGTTAACACCATTAAAATCTTTAGAAAAAAACAAAACTACAGACTTAAAGGGTTTAATACAGACACGTTTGGTTTTGAAAAGTACTTAGAAAATAAAACAACACAACATGCGCTGATTCTTGGTAGTGGAGGTGCTTCTAAAGCCGTTCAATATGTCTGTCAAAAACATCAGATTGGTTATACTGTTGCTTCAAGACAAAAACAAACAAACACCCTTCTGTATGAGGATCTAAAACATCTTGATTTCTCATTAGTAAACACCATTGTGCATTGCACGCCTCTAGGCACCTTTCCAAATGTTGACGCTTGTGTTGATTTTCCGTTTAAAAAACTTAATGATCGGCATTTTGTAATTGACCTTATTTACAACCCCTCTGAAACACTTTTTTTACGTCTAGCTAAAGCGCAAGGAGCAACAACCTTAAACGGATTAAAAATGCTTGAGTACCAGGCTGAAAAAAGTTGGGAAATATGGAATAACTCCCAATTTTAAATTACATTCGCACTATGCGTCTACTCAGCGTTTGTCTTCTTTTTTTATTCTTACACGCCACTCCGTTTAGTGCCAAACACATCTTAATTCCGATGGACAATGCGCAATCAAACCATTTAAAAGCCTACGGAATTGCTTACTGGATATTAAACCATGAAATTGAAATGCATTGGCTTTTAAATTTCAAAGGTGGTAGTTTTATGTGTAAACATGCCGATGCTATTGAGAATCAACTCATTGAAAGAGGCGTAAGCTATCAGATTATTGCCGATGCGAAATCTACGGCTATTTTATCTGAAATTTCAAATCCGACTGTAAACATGGATGCTATGAAACTCGAAAAAGCGCCAAAAATTGCAGTATACTCTCCTAAATCGAAGCAGCCTTGGGATGATGCCGTTACTTTAGTATTGACCTATGCTGAGATCCCGTATGATGTTATTTATGACGATGAGATCATGCAAGGCAAACTTCATCTCTATGATTGGCTGCATTTACACCACGAGGATTTTACGGGTCAATATGGTAAATTTTACCGCGCTTACCGCAATACGGATTGGTATAAAAAACAAGTAAGTGAATTTGAACAAACGGCTTCTCGATTGGGTTTTAGTAAAGTCTCAGAATTAAAATTAGGGGTTGCTTTAAAAATAAAAGAATATACGCTTGGGGGTGGATTTTTATTTACTATGTGTTCAGGCACAGATTCTTATGACATTGCCTTAGCTGCTGAAAAAGTAGACATCTGTGAAAGTATGTTTGATCATGATCCAGCAGATCCTAATGCTGGGGATAAACTAGACTTTTCTAACGGACTTGCCTTTAAGGATTATACTTTAGATGCTAATCCAATGAACTACGAATTTTCTACTATTGACGGTACTCTTTTACATAGTAAACTCGGCGAATCAAAAGACAAATTTTCACTCTTTGAGTTCTCTGCCAAGTGGGATCCTGTGCCCACTATGCTTTGCCAAAATCATACTCAAATTATTGATGGATTTATGGGACAAACCACCTCGTTTAATAAAAAATATATCCGCCCAGATGTCATTGTGATGGGAGAAACAAAATCTTTGAATACAGCAAAATACATTCATGGATCAATCGGTAAAGGCCAATGGACTTTCTATGGCGGCCACGACCCAGGAGATTATCAACATTATGTAGGCGATCCTCCTACTGATTTAAACCTACACAAAAACTCTCCTGGATATAGATTGATTCTCAATAATATTTTATTTCCGGCTGCCAAAAAGAAAAAACAAAAAACTTAAAAATGCGTCTACTTGTAACCGGATCCAATGGATTGTTAGGCCAAAAAATCACTGACCTTGTGCTCACCAATTATCCGTCTGTTGATTTAGCATGTACTGGAAAAGGTAAAAACCGTTACCCATCAAGCTCTGATTACAGCTATTATACTTTAGACATCACCAATAAAAATCAAGTCAAAGATGTGCTGTCAGATTTTTCTCCTCAGGTCATTATACATACTGCAGCAGCTACAAATGTAGATTGGTGTGAACTACACCCAAAAGAATGTAATCAAATCAATATTGATGGCACTAAAAACATTGCTATCCACGCTCAACAAATAGGTGCGCATCTGGTGCATCTGTCTACTGATTTTATTTTTGATGGCAATAAGGCTATTGGCCAGATGTATCTTGAAACCGACACCCCTAATCCTGTCTCTCATTACGGACATTCAAAACTAAAAGCCGAACAGATGGTGCAACAAAACTGTACATCTTGGGCCATTTTAAGAACTGTTTTGGTCTATGGAGTTGTCCATGATATGTCTCGTTCAAATGTCGTGCTATGGGTGAAAAACAAGCTCGAAAATCACGAAGCTATAAAGGTGGTGACTGATCAATACAGAACACCTACCCTGGCGGAAGACTTGGCAAAAGGTTGTTTGTTAGTTGCAGAGCAAAGCGCACAAGGGGTGTTCAACATTTCTGGAAAAAATTATATGCATATCAATGCATTGGCTCATCAGGTAGCACAAGTGTTTAACTTAGATAATGCTCTAATAGGCGAAAGTGACTCTAGGGCGCTTAATCAGGCTGCACAGCGCCCTCCTAAAACAGGCTTTAACATTCAAAAAGCTATTGACATACTGGGGTATTCTCCGCTTGATTTTAATGATGGTTTAGCGCTTGTAAAAGATCAAATTCAAGAAAACTCAAGACCATAATTCATCATTTTTTTAGTACATTAGCCCTTCAATTTTTAAAATGAGGCCTTTATTATCTTTTCTGCTTTTGTTAAGCCCAAGTTTGATTTTTTCTCAAGGAATTGATCAAACAATCAATGACGCATTTGCTGATTACACCGGATGGTTTGTCTCATTTATTTTTTATTCTATTCCTATTGCTGAAGGTGTCTCTGTGCCATGGGTCTTATTTCCACTGATACTAGGGGCTTTATTTTTCACCTTTTATTTTAAATTCATAAATATAACAGGATTTAAAACCTCTATTAATATCATTAGAGGCAACTATGACCACTTTGAGGAAGACAGAAAAATCGAAGTCTCTTCTTCTGTACACACAACAACAGGAGACAATCCAGACACTGCACGAGTAGAAGGCCATCATGGCGAGGTTTCTCACTTTCAGGCCCTGACCGCTGCTCTTTCTGCAACTGTTGGGCTAGGCAATATTGCAGGGGTAGCTATTGCTGTATCTATTGGAGGCGCAGGTGCTACGTTTTGGATGATTATTGCTGGATTAATTGGAATGGCCTCTAAATTTGTTGAATGCACTCTTGGGGTGAAGTATCGTGAAATTGATCATAATGGCACTGTTTATGGCGGCCCCATGTATTATCTTAAAAAAGGATTAACCGCAAAAGGATTAGGTGCCTTGGGTAAACTACTGGCTGTTTTATTTGCCATTATGTGTGTGGGGGGATCTTTTGGTGGAGGCAATATGTTTCAAGTTAATCAAGCATTTCAGCTTGTTGAACATATCTCTGGTGGCGAAGCCTCTTTTTTCTATAAAAAGGGTTGGTTATTTGGCTTAATAATGTCTGTATTGGTTGGTATTGTTATTATTGGCGGGATAAAAAAAATAGCAAATGTCACTGATAAAATTGTCCCTTTTATGGTTGTAATCTATGTAAGCGCAAGCATTTTTGTGTTGGTTTCAAAATTTAATATGATTGGATGGGCTTTTTCTGAAATTATTTCGGGAGCATTTCAGTCAAAAGGCATCGCAGGAGGATTTGTAGGTGTTTTAGTGCAAGGTTTTAAACGGGCAGCATTTTCAAACGAAGCAGGCATTGGTTCTGCATCTATAGCCCATTCAGCAGTTAAAACAAGATATGCAGCAAGTGAAGGATTGGTAGCGTTACTTGAACCTTTTATAGACACTGTATTAGTTTGCACAATGACTTCTTTGGTCTTAATAATTACTGGTTTTGTTTCAACTGAAAACTCTAGCATGAATTATGCTGAGGCTATCCTTTTAACCTCATCTGCTTTTGAGTCTGCAATTTCATGGTTCCCATACGTTCTCACTATAGCCGTTATTCTGTTTGCATTTTCATCAATGATTTCTTGGTCATATTATGGCTTTCAAGCCTGGACATATCTTTTTGGAAAATCAAAAATTACTGAATATGTATATAAAATACTCTTCTGTATTTTTGTAATCATAGGTGCTGCAGCTCAACTTGGTGCAGTCATAGATTTTTCTGACGCGATGATTTTTGGTATGATGGTGCCAAATATGATTGGCCTATTTCTTTTGGCACCCACTGTGAAAGGTGAATTAAATAAATTCATGGCTAAGATTAACGCTACAGATGCTTAGATTTTTAAAAGAATATTTTCATTTTTCTAGAGCACAAACAAACGCCTGTATATTACTTCTTATACTTATTGTTACTTCTTCTTTAACCCTTATTTATGTTAAAAATAGACCTGTAAAAAAACAAGTGGCTGAACATTCTATCTCTGAATCAAACACACCTTCAGTTTCTGCATATTCATCCCCCCAAAAAAAGAATCTAAATGCTTACTTAACTCCAGAAAATAAGACCAAAAACACCTCTGACCCTAAATATTCTAATACAAAAAGAAAATCACCTGCCAGCAGCACCATTGTTCGGGTTAATCTGAATACAGAAGATTCGATACAAATGATTCAAAAAGAGATCCAGCCCTGGTTGGCAAAACGCATTATTAAATACCGCTCCTTATTAGGTGGGTATACCAAAATATCTCAACTTAAAGAGGTTTATGGGGTAAAAGAATCTACATACAATTGGCTTAAAAAGCGTTGTTACATAGAAGATTCCTTTACACCTAAAAAAATCAATGTACACAACGATACCTTTAAAGAAATACTAAAGCATCCTTATATTTCATATGAAGATGTCAAAGAGATTTTTAAACTTAGAAAAAACAATGGCTTATCAGAATCTAACTTAGAAGATTTGTTTGGCAAAGATTTATACCGTAAACTTGTACCTTATCTAGCGCTGTGAGCATGAATGCTATTGAACCCATTATAAAATCACACATACGAGAAGTTCCCGACTTTCCTAAGCCAGGTGTTAATTTTAAAGACATCACCACTTTGCTTCAACATCCTGAGATTTGTAAACAAATCACTGATTATAGCTACGAGCTTTACAAAAGCGTGCCTATTGATGCCATTATTGGCATTGAAAGCCGCGGGTTTTTATTCGGATTTTCTCTAGCCCAAGCTTTAAATGTCCCCTTTGTATTGGCGCGAAAAAAAGGAAAACTACCGGCTCAAAAAATTTCGTACTCTTATGAATTAGAATATGGCACTTCAATTGTAGAGGTGCATACTGACTCTATACATAAGGGCCAAAATATATTGATTCATGATGATTTGTTAGCCACAGGTGGCACAGCCAATGCAGTAGCAGAACTCGTTAAACTTCAAGAAGGGCAGCTTGTAGGCTTTCATTTTTTGATTGAACTAAGCTTTTTAAACGGCAGAAATGTGCTTGAACAACAATCAAATAATATTGTTTCATTAGCAAAATACAATTAGTCAGATGGATTTTAGTTTGAATGAAAACCAAAAAATGATCACCCAAATGGTGCATGATTTTGGCCAAAAAGAAATTATACCTCACTTAATGAAGTGGGATGAGTCTCAAGAATTTCCGGTAGATGTATTTAAAAAACTAGGTGATTTAGGGTTGATGGGGGTTTTGGTTCCAGAGCAATACGGAGGATCTGGTTTTGGTTACTTTGAATACGTTACAGCCATCACAGAGTTAGGTAAAATATGTGGGTCAATTGGGTTATCAATGGCTGCACATAATTCTTTGTGTACTGGCCATATTTTACAATTCGGAACCGAAGACCAAAAGAAAAAATATTTACCAAAACTTGCCACTGCAGAGTGGATCGGCGCTTGGGGTTTAACAGAAACAGGCACGGGCTCAGATGCTGGAGGGATGCACACCGTTGCTAAAAAAGAAGGCGATTATTATCTGATTAATGGCTCTAAAAATTTTATTACCCATGCCATTTCTGGGGATGTGGCTGTTGTGATTGTACGTACGGGCGAAAAAGGAGATTCTCATGGCATGTCTGCCTTTATTATTGAAAAGGGAACACCTGGGTTTTCTTCAGGAAAAAAAGAAGACAAATTAGGCATGCGCGCCTCTGAAACGGCAGAACTCATTTTTGATAACTGTAAAGTTCACAAAGACCAAATGCTTGGCAAAGAAGGTGAAGGGTTTATTCAAGCCATGAAAGTTTTAGATGGTGGCAGAATTTCGATTGCTTCGCTTTCTTTAGGGATAGCAAAAGGCGCCTATGAAGCCTCTATTAAATATGCTAAAGAACGAGAGCAATTTGGCAAACCTATTGCTCAATTTCAGGCGATTGGTTTTATGCTTGCAGATATGGCTACCGAAATTGAAGCCGCTGAGCTCTTAACTTTTCAAGCAGCATACCTTAAAAATGAAGGTAAAAAAATGACTAAAGAATCTGCTTTTGCGAAATATTATGCCTCTGAAGTAGCTGTAAGAACATCAAATAATGCTGTTCAAATTCATGGGGGATATGGCTATACCAAAGAGTTTCCGGTAGAGAAATACTATAGAGACTCTAAGCTATGCACCATTGGTGAAGGCACTTCAGAAATTCAAAAATTAGTTATTTCACGAAACATTCTCAAATAAACCTCAAGGTTGTTAGAGTATTTTTCATAAATTTGCCTTCCATTTAGTTTTAGAATATGTTAATTATACCAGTAAAAGACGGAGAATCAATCGATCGAGCGCTAAAGAAATTCAAGAAAAAATTTGAGCGTGTAGGTACAATGAAGAAGTTAAGAAAAAGAAAACAATTCACTAAGCCGTCTGTGAGAAGAAGAAACACTATTCAGAAAGCTGTACAAAAAAGAATGTATTTAGAATCTCAAGAGATTTTTTAAATAACCTTTTAAAAAAAACATCGTAAAAAGCATTAGAAGATTTTCTAATGCTTTTTTTTTCGCCTATAATTAATCGTTTCTTAAGGTTTTTACAAACCACAGCACGCTATTCAGAACATACCCTTCAGGCGTATTCTACCGATTTAAAACAACTCGAGAAATTTCTTTTTGATTTCTATGAAGTAAAAGAAATTTCTCGAGTTGAGCTTCTTCACTTGCGCTCTTGGGTTCAGCATCTCAAAGAAGAGAACCTCGAAACAAGAACCATCAATAGAAAAATATCTGCCCATAAATCTTTTTTTGTCTATTGCACAAAAGAGAAAATAATTAACAAAAATCCAAGTACTTCGATTACCCTTTTTAAGCAAAAAACAAAACTTCCTGAGTTTTATACACAAAAAGACATCCAACACCTTCTAAAGTTATTAGAAGATCATGCTGGTGGTAAAGAGTATCAATCCTATTTAATCTTTGAGCTTTTGTACTGCAGTGGCATTCGAATAAGCGAAATGATTCACTTAAGAGTAGCCGATATAGATCTTCATACAAACAAACTTAAAATTTTAGGCAAAGGCAATAAAGTACGCTATACCCCTATCCCCAAATATCTAAGCACACATCTTAGTGCATTTATTCAGCAAGAAAACAGATCATTTGATGAGCCCTTATTTTTAACCCCAAAAAGAAAGCCTCTTTATCCTAACTATGTATACAGAAAAATTAAAGAAAAATTAACACACTTAGCGTCGGTTAACCAAAAAACAGCTCATGTTTTCAGGCACAGTATTGCTACACATTTATTAGACAATGGCATGAATATAAATGCCATACAAAAGTTTTTAGGACATGCGAGTTTACATACCACTCAAATTTACACCCACAATACATTAGGAAAAATCAAAAAAAATTATAATCTTGCTCATCCTAGAGCTTAAAAACAAACATTTAATTTGACCTATGAAAATTGTCACGCATTCGATTCACTTTGATGCCGATCAAAAACTTTTAGATTTTATTGATAAAAAAGTAAGTAAACTTCAAACCCTTTATGACTCTATTTCTCAAGGAGAAGTTTTTTTAAGAGCATCAAAAGCCTCTATTTCTGAAAACAAAGAAGTTGAAATAAAACTCTCCGTACCCGGAAAAGATTTATTTGCTAAAAAAAGTGCCGCGAGCTTTGAACAAGCTATTGATGTAACTATCGATGCTTTAAAATCTCAGATAGAAAAGAAAAAGCTAAAATAGCTTTGTTCTAAAAAGCAGCCCCTTATTTAAGGGCTATTTATTTAATACGCAAAAAAAATAAATTCTTATTTTACTTTACGAAAAAAATCTATAACTTTGCAGACCTTTTATAGGTGAAGAAGTTCTTTTTTGTAAAAAATTTTTAGAGTGCCGATGTAGCTCAGCTGGCCAGAGCAGCTGATTTGTAATCAGCTGGTCGGGGGTTCGAATCCCTCCATCGGCTCTCTTATAATATTAAAATTTTGGGGAGATACTCAAGCGGCCAACGAGGGCAGACTGTAAATCTGCTGACCTAGTCTTCGCAGGTTCGAATCCTGCTCTCCCCACTTTTTAATATTCAACAAGCGGGAGTAGCTCAGCTGGCTAGAGCATTAGCCTTCCAAGCTAAGGGTCGCCGGTTCGAATCCGGTTTCCCGCTCTACTTTTAAAACTATTTTCATCCATTAAAATTGCTCTAGAAAATCTGACTAGAAAAAAAAAGCCGATGTAGCTCAGAGGTAGAGCACTTCCTTGGTAAGGAAGAGGTCTCGGGTTCAATTCCCGACATCGGCTCAAATTTTATATATAATGTTTAATATTTTTAATTATGGCTAAAGAAACGTTTAACAGGTCAAAACCACACGTAAATATTGGTACTATTGGCCACGTAGATCACGGTAAAACTACCTTGACTGCAGCAATTACAACTGTGCTATCAACTGACGGGATGGCTGAGAAGAAAGACTTCTCTTCAATTGATAACGCTCCAGAAGAAAAAGAAAGAGGTATTACAATTAATACTTCACACGTAGAATACGAAACAGCAAACAGACACTATGCTCACGTAGATTGTCCTGGTCACGCCGATTATGTAAAGAACATGGTAACAGGTGCTGCTCAGATGGACGGTGCAATTTTAGTTGTTGCTGCTACTGATGGTCCCATGCCTCAAACTAGAGAGCATATCTTACTTGCTAAGCAGGTTGGTGTTCCTAAGCTTGTAATCTTCATGAACAAGATGGATCTTGTTGATGATCCAGAAATGGAAGAGTTAGTTGAAATGGAAATCAGAGAATTACTTGACACTTATGATTTCGATGGTGACAACACTCCTATTGTTAAAGGATCTGCTGTTGGTGCATTAGAGGGAGATGCTAAGTGGTCTGCTACTGTTAAAGAATTAATGGAAAAAGTTGATGAGTGGATTCCACTTCCAACTAGAGAAGTTGACAAAGATTTCTTAATGCCTGTTGAAGATGTATTCACCATTACTGGTCGTGGTACTGTTGCTACTGGTAGAATTGAATCAGGTGTAATCAACTCTGGAGATCCTGTTGAAATTTTAGGTTTCCAAAAAGAAGGTGATGCACCAATGACTTCAACAGTGACTGGTGTTGAAATGTTTAGAAAAATATTAGACAGAGGTGAAGCTGGAGACAACGTAGGTTTATTACTTAGAGGTGTTGAAAAATCTGACATCAAAAGAGGTATGGTAATTGCCAAGCCTGGATCTATCAAGCCTCACACAGAGTTCAAGGCTGAAGTTTATATCTTAAAGAAAGAAGAAGGTGGTCGTCACACTCCTTTTAGAAACAAATATAGACCTCAATTTTACTTAAGAACTACTGACGTTACAGGAGAAATCATCCTTGATGCTGGTAGAGAAATGGTAATTCCAGGTGATAACTTAACCATCACTGTTCAATTAATTGCTCCTGTAGCTGTTAATAAAGGACTTAAGTTCGCTATCCGTGAAGGCGGAAGAACTGTTGGTGCTGGACAAGTTACTGAAATTGTTAAGTAAATAAAAGTTTAAGCATTGTATATTCATAGACACTTTGCACGATTACAGTGCAAAGTGTTTTTGAAGTATACGGGCGTAGCTCAGCTGGTAGAGCAGTGGTCTCCAAAACCAAAGGTCGCGAGTTCGATCCTTGCCACCCGTGCAAAAGAAAATATGGAAAAACTAACCACATATTTTAAAGAGTCTTACAACGAACTGATTCATAAAGTGACTTGGCCTTCTTGGCCAGAACTTCAATCAAGTTCTGTTGTTGTTCTTATTGCTACCATTATTATCGCATTAATCATATGGGTAATGGATGTGGCGAGTAATAATCTTCTTCAAAGAATCTACAACAGTTTTTGATCTAAAAAATGAGTCAAATTAAAGAAATAGAAAAAAAGTGGTACGTTGTCCGAGCAATTAGCGGAAAAGAACGTAAAGTAAAAGAACAAATTGAAATCGAAATCGAAAGATTAGGGCTTCAATCTCACATTGCTCAAGTTTTAATACCAACTGAAAAAGTATATCAAATCAGGAACGGTAAAAAAACGAGCAAAGAGCGTAGTTTTTTTCCTGGATACATTCTTATTGAAGCTAATCTTGAAGGAGAAATTCCTCACATTATTAGAAACATGACCAATGTAATTGGTTTCTTAGGTGCTGAAAAAAGAGGAGAGCCTCTAGCCATAAGACCTGCAGAAGTCAATCGTATCTTAGGTAAGGTTGATGAGTTAGCAGACAGCGAAGAAGAAATCAACATTCCGTTTGTTGTCGGCGAACCAGTCAAAGTAATTGACGGACCATTTAATAGTTTTTCTGGAATTATTGAAGAGGTAAACGAAGAGAAGAAAAAATTAAAAGTTAGTGTTAAAATTTTTGGTAGAAAAACACCTGTTGAGTTAAGCTACCTACAAGTTGAAAAAGAATAACCCAAATTGTTATGGCTAAAGAAGTTGCTGGATTAATAAAATTACAAATTAGAGGTGGTGCTGCTAATCCTTCGCCTCCTGTCGGACCCGCTTTAGGTGCCAAAGGTGTGAATATCATGGAGTTCTGTAAGCAGTTCAACTCAAGAACGCAAGATAAAGCAGGTAAAGTATTACCAGTGGTCATCACTGTTTTTGCTGATAAGTCTTTTGAATTTATCGTCAAAACGCCTCCTGTAGCTGTTCAGTTATTGGGTGCCGCTAAAATCAAATCAGGATCTGCTGAGCCCAATAGAAAAAAAGTAAAAAATATCAGTTGGGATCAGGTACGTACTATCGCTGAAGATAAAATGCCTGATTTAAATTGCTTTGAAGTAGAATCGGCCATGAAAATGGTAGCTGGAACGGCAAGAAGTATGGGTATAACTGTTTCGGGTGGACAAGCACCTGCATAATTTAGAATCATGGGAAAAATTACAAAAAAATATAAAAGCGCACTTGAGAAATACGATATAGAAAAATCGTATGATCTTGCTTCTGCCTCTAAGATTGTTAAAGAGATTTCAAACACTAATTTTGACGCCTCTGTTGACCTGAGTGTACGCTTAGGAGTTGATCCTAAAAAAGCAAACGAAATGGTTAGAGGTACTGTTACTCTTCCAAATGGAACAGGAAAAGACGTTAAGGTTCTGTGCTTGTGTACACCAGATAAAGAAGCTGATGCAAAAGCTGCAGGAGCTGATTACGTTGGTCTTGATGAATATGTTGAAAAAATCAAAGGCGGCTGGACTGACATTGATGTTATTGTCACTATGCCAAGTGTGATGGGAAAAGTAGGTGCCTTAGGTAAAGTACTCGGACCAAGAGGTCTGATGCCTAACCCAAAGTCTGGTACTGTGACTATGGATGTGGCCAAAGCAGTTAAAGACGTTAAAGGCGGAAAAATAGACTTTAGAGTAGACAAATACGGCATTATACATGCCAGTATTGGAAAAGCATCGTTCGAAAGCGATAAAATAGCAGAAAATGCTAACGAGCTGTTACAGACCATAAACAAGCTCAAACCCGCTTCCACAAAGGGTACATACATAAAAAGTATTTTTATGTCTAGTACCATGAGCCCAAGCGTTATGGTCGATCTCAAATTGTAATTAATTAAAGAGGATTTAGCATGACAAGAGAAGAAAAAAATCAACAAATTGCTGTTTTAAGTGAAAAAATCGAGCAGAGCCCTGTATTTTACTTGGCTGATGTTTCTGATTTAGACGCTGAATCAACAGGAAAGTTGAGGAGAGAATGCCACAAAAACAATATCAAACTTCAAGTTGTTAAAAATACGCTCTTAAAAAAGGCGTTAGACAATGTAGAAGGTGATTACACTGTTTTAAATGATATTCTGAAAGGAAATACCTCTATTATGTTTGCTGAGGCTGCAAATGCCCCTGCAAAATTGATCAAGGAATTTAGAAAGAAAAATGATAAACCCATTTTGAAAGCTGCCTACTTTGATCAAGAAACATATTTAGGTGATGACCAACTTGATATGTTAGCTTCCCTTAAGTCTAAGGAAGAACTGATTGGCGAGATTATTACATTGTTACAATCTCCTGCTAAGAATGTTATTTCTGCGCTTAAATCATCCGGAAGTAAACTTTCAGGAATCCTCAAAACATTAGAAAATAAATAAACAACTATATATTAATCATTAAACAATTTAATCATGGCCGACTTAAAAGAATTTGCTGAAAAACTAGTTAACCTTTCAGTAAAAGATGTAAATGAATTAGCTACTATTTTAAAAGACGAGTATGGAATTGAGCCTGCTGCTGCAGCTGTTGCTGTTGCTGGAGGTGCTGCTGGCGGAGGTGCTGCTGGTGGAGGCGAAGAGAAATCAGAATTTGATGTAATCTTGAAATCTGCAGGTGGTGAAAAACTTAAAGTAGTAAAATTAGTAAAAGATCTAACTGGTTTAGGTCTTAAAGAAGCTAAAGAAATTGTAGACAGTGCCCCTAAGGCTCTTAAAGAAGGTGTAGGCAAAGATGAAGCCGAAGCCCTTAAAAAAGACCTAGAAGCAATTGGTGCTGAAGTTGAGCTTAAGTAAGCACACACCCCTACACCCTTTACTCCCCTTTTCCACTTATGTATTTAGTGGAAAAGGGTTTTTATGCTTTTCATATTCTTTAGACTACATTGAACCAACATATGACCAATTCTAACGAAAGAGTAAGCTTTGCGAGCTCAAAAAATAAGATTGATTATCCAGATTTTTTAGATATTCAAATCAAATCTTTTCAGGATTTTTTCCAATTAGATACATCTCCTGAGAATAGAGAAGACGAGGGCCTTTTTAAGGTTTTCTCTGAAAATTTCCCAATTACAGATTCTAGAAATAGCTTTGTTTTAGAATTCTTAGACTACTTTGTGGATCCTCCCAGATATACGATTGCTGAGTGTATTGAAAGAGGTCTAACCCACGGCGTACCTCTTAAAGCAAAATTAAAATTAGATTGTACCGATCCTGACCACGAAGATTTTGAACAAACTGTTCAAGATGTTTATTTAGGGACTATTCCATACATGACTCCTCGTGGCTCATTTGTTATCAACGGAGCTGAAAGAGTAATAGTGTCTCAACTTCACCGATCTCCTGGCGTATTTTTTGGTCAAAGCTTCCACGCCAACGGAACCAAACTTTACTCTGCAAGAGTAATCCCATTTAGAGGCGCATGGATCGAGTTTGCAACAGACATCAATAATGTAATGTATGCTTACATCGATAGAAAGAAAAAATTACCTGTCACCACTCTTTTTAGAGCAATAGGCTATGAATCTGATAAAGATATTCTTGAAATATTTAACCTTGCAGAAGAAGTTAAAGTTTCAAAGACAGGTCTAAAAAAATACTTAAACCGAAAACTTGCTGCTAGAGTAATCAAATCATGGTTTGAAGACTTTGTAGATGAAGATACCGGTGAAGTCGTCTCTATTGAAAGAAATGAGGTGATTATTGATCGTGAAGTAATTATTGATCAAGAGGTCATTGAACAAATTTTAGACTCTGAAACGAAAACTATTCTTCTGCAAAGAGAGGATGCTAGTTCTACAGATTACGCTATTATTTATAATACTTTACAAAAAGATCCTTCAAACTCTGAAATTGAAGCGATTGAACATATCTATCGGGTACTTAGAAATTCTGAGCCACCAGATGAAGAAACTGCAAGAGGTATTATTGAGAAGCTTTTCTTTTCAGACAAACGTTATGATTTAGGCGAGGTTGGACGATACAGAATCAATAAAAAATTAAAATTAGACATTGATGCTGAGACTAGAATTTTAACTAAAGAAGACATCATTTGTATCATAAAATATTTGATAGAACTTGTTAATTCTAAAGCAGATGTTGATGATATTGACCACTTATCTAACAGAAGAGTTAGAACTGTTGGCGAACAATTATATTCTCAGTTTGGTGTTGGCTTGGCAAGAATGGCTAGAACCATAAGAGAGCGAATGAATGTTAGAGACAACGAAGTCTTTACGCCAATTGATCTAATCAATGCAAAAACACTTTCATCGGTTATCAATTCGTTTTTCGGAACCAATCAACTCTCTCAGTTTATGGATCAAACCAATCCTCTTTCTGAGATTACACATAAAAGAAGGTTATCTGCCTTAGGCCCTGGTGGTTTATCAAGAGAACGTGCAGGTTTTGAGGTAAGAGATGTGCATTATACACACTACGGAAGGTTGTGTACAATCGAAACACCAGAAGGACCTAACATTGGTCTTATTTCTTCACTTTGTGTCTATGCGAAGGTCAACAAACTTGGATTTATTGAAACGCCTTATAGAAAGGTTGAAAAAGGCAAGGTAAAAGTAAATGACACGCCTATTTATCTAAGTGCAGAAGAAGAAAATGAAAAGATCATCGCTCAAGCCAATGCTATCATTAATGAGAAAGGTGAATTTTCTGACGATAGAATTAAGGCGCGTTTTGAAGGAGACTTCCCGGTGGTTCCACCAAGTGATTTACACTTAATGGATGTGGCCTCAAATCAAATTGCATCTGTTGCCGCTTCTTGTATTCCTTTCTTAGAGCATGATGATGCAAACCGTGCCCTAATGGGATCAAACATGCAGCGTCAGGCCGTACCTCTTATGAATCCAGAGTCTCCTATTGTAGGAACTGGTCTTGAGTATTCTATTGCTAAAGATTCAAGAGTATTAATCAACGCTGAAGGAAATGGAGTTGTAAAATATGTAGACTCTATTTCTATAGAAGTAGAATATAAGCGTTCTTCTGAAGATGAATTGGCTTCATTTGATGGGGCATTAAAACGTTATGAACTCACCAAATTTACGCGCACTAACCAAGGCACCTGCATTAATATTAGACCGATTGTTAAAAAGGGAGATAAAGTTAAAAAAGGGCAGGTTTTATGTGAAGGCTATGCAACCCAAGAAGGTGAACTTGCACTTGGAAGAAATTTAAAAGTTGCTTTCATGCCTTGGAAAGGGTATAACTTTGAAGATGCTATTGTGATTTCTGAAAAGATCGTTAAGCAAGATATTTTCACGTCTGTTCATATTGAAGAACATACTATTGATGTAAGAGATACCAAAAGAGGTTTAGAAGAATTAACTGCTGATATTCCTAACGTAAGTGAAGAAGCTACCAAAAATCTTGACGAAAACGGCATCATTCGTATTGGTTCAGAAGTAAAAGAAGGTGATATATTAATCGGAAAAATTACACCAAAAGGTGAAACTGATCCTACACCAGAAGAAAAGCTCTTAAGAGCCATTTTTGGCGATAAAGCCGGAGATGTAAAAGATGCTTCTCTAAGAGTGTCGCCTTCTGTTAAAGGGGTTGTGATTGATAAAAAGTTATTTTCAAGAGCTATTAAAGATCGTAAATCAAAAGCTAGAGAAAAAGAAGTTGTAGCTAATATTGATATTGAGATGGCTTCTGAAATTGGTAAGGTTAGAGATCGATTAGTCGAAAAACTAGCTACTATTTTAGAAGGAAATACTTCTCAAGGTATTCGAAATAACTTTAATGAAGCACTGGTTAAAAAAGGAATCAAGCTTACAAAAAAAGTTATTGGAAATATTGATTTCTCAAATATCTATCCTTATGATTGGGTTAAAGATGAAAAAATCAATACCCTTGTGCGTAGAGTATTGCACAACTATAACCTAAAATTAAACGACATTCAAGGTACGTATAAGCGTAAGAAATTTAATATCATGGTGGGCGATGAATTACCCACTGGTATTATTCAGCTTGCCAAGGTATACATTGCCAAGAAAAGAAAATTGAAAGTGGGCGATAAAATGGCCGGTCGACACGGAAACAAAGGTATAGTAGCTAAAATTGTCCGTGAAGAAGATATGCCTTTCTTAGAAGACGGAACTCCTGTTGATATTGTTTTAAATCCACTTGGTGTACCTTCTCGTATGAACTTAGGACAAATCTATGAAACTGTTCTAGGTTGGGCCGGGAGAGAGTTAGGTGTGAAGTTTTCGACACCAATTTTTGATGGTGCTTCTGTAAGTGAAATTCAAGAATGGACTGAAAAAGCAGGCATCCCTAAATTTGGAAAAACGCAACTCTATGATGGTGGTACAGGCGATAAATTTGATCAGCCAGCAACGGTAGGTATTATTTATATGCTTAAACTTCACCACTTAGTAGATGATAAAATGCATGCTCGTTCAATAGGGCCATACTCATTAATTACACAACAACCTCTAGGAGGTAAGGCGCAATTTGGTGGTCAGCGTTTTGGTGAAATGGAAGTTTGGGCATTAGAGGCTTTTGGAGCTGCTAATATCCTACAAGAAATCCTTACCATTAAATCTGATGATGTTATAGGTAGAGCAAAAACCTATGAAGCTATTGTCAAGGGTGAGAATTTACCAACGCCAGGTATTCCAGAATCTTTCAATGTACTTTTACACGAACTCAGAGGGTTGTGTTTAAATATTGAACTTACTAAATAATTAATCTTTTTTAACCGTATGTTTCACAATAACAGAAATAGAAGAACAAAAGATACTTCTTTCAAGAATATATCTATAAGTCTTGCCTCTCCAGAGATGATTTTAGAGATGTCAAAAGGAGAAATCAAAAAACCAGAAACTATTAACTATAGATCGTATAAGCCCGAAATGGAAGGCTTATTTTGTGAAAGAGTTTTTGGTCCTGTAAAAGACTGGGAATGCCATTGTGGTAAATACAAGCGAATTCGATATAAAGGAATTGTTTGTGACCGTTGTGGTGTTGAAGTTACTGAAAAAAGAGTCCGTAGAGAACGCATGGGGCATATCTCACTGGTTGTTCCTGTTGCTCATATTTGGTACTTTAGATCTTTACCCAATAAAATTGGATACCTTCTTGGTCTACCTAGTAAAAAACTAGATTCTATTATTTATTATGAGCGTTATGTCGTTATTCAAGCAGGTGAAGCTAAAAATAAAAATGGTGAGCCTGTTCAGTATTTAGATTTTTTAACAGAAGAAGAGTATTTAGATATTACCGATACTTTACCAAAAGAGAATCAATACCTAGAAGATAGCGATCCCAATAAATTTATCGCTAAAATGGGTGCTGAAGCGGTGTACCATTTGTTGGCTAATTTAGATCTAGATACCATGTCTTATGAACTTCGTCATAAGGCAAATACGGAAACTTCTCAGCAAAGAAAAAACGAAGCTTTAAAAAGGCTACAGGTTATTGAAGGCATCCGTAATGCTAACACATATCGGATCAATAAACCAGAGTGGATGATTGTGAAGGTTGTACCCGTCATCCCCCCAGAATTAAGACCTCTAGTACCACTTGATGGAGGACGTTTTGCCTCTTCAGACTTAAATGATTTATATAGAAGAGTTATTATTCGTAACAATCGTTTAAGAAGACTTATTGAGATTAAAGCACCAGATGTGATTCTTAGAAATGAAAAGCGTATGCTGCAAGAATCTGTTGATTCACTTTTTGATAACTCAAGAAAATCAAGTGCTGTTAAAACTGAATCTAACCGAGCTTTAAAATCATTAAGTGATAGTTTAAAAGGAAAGCAAGGTCGATTTAGACAAAATCTTTTAGGAAAAAGGGTAGATTATTCTGCACGTTCAGTTATTGTTGTTGGACCAGAACTTAAACTTCATGAATGCGGGCTACCAAAAGGGATGGCTGCTGAATTATTTAAGCCCTTTATCATTAGAAAACTTATTGAAAGAGGTATTGTTAAAACGGTAAAATCAGCCAAAAAGATTGTCGACAGAAAAGATCCTGTTGTATGGGATATCTTAGAAAATGTATTAAAAGGACATCCTGTGCTTTTAAACAGGGCTCCTACCCTACACCGTTTGGGTATTCAGGCTTTTCAGCCAAAACTTGTTGAAGGAAAAGCGATTCAGCTACACCCCCTAGT
This sequence comes from Flavobacteriales bacterium, assembly GCA_020629755.1. Taxonomy (GTDB): domain Bacteria; phylum Bacteroidota; class Bacteroidia; order Flavobacteriales_G; family JALEGO01; genus JAHDHZ01. The sequence goes on from JAHDCS010000013.1 coordinate 21,813, forward strand.
ATGTACTGCATTTAACGCAGATTTTGATGGTGATCAAATGGCTGTTCATTTACCTTTGGGCAATGCGGCAATTTTAGAGGCTCAACTTTTAATGTTGGCTTCTCATAACATCTTAAATCCAGCAAACGGAGCACCTGTAACTGTTCCATCACAGGATATGGTTCTTGGTTTATATTATATGACCAAGCAAAGAAAATCTGATGATAAGATTACCATTAAAGGAGAGGGATCTTCGTTCTATTCTGCAGAAGAAGTAACCATTGCTTACAATGAGAAAAAAGTTGACTTACATGCTGTTATTAAAGTAAAAACTAAAGTATTAGAAAATGGCGAATTAGTGTCTAAAATCATTGAAACGTCAGTAGGTCGTGTATTATTCAACGAAGTGGTGCCTGAACAAATGGGCTTCATTAATAACGTATTGACCAAAAAATCTTTGCGTGATACTATTGGTGAAATTTTTAGCGCCTGTGGTGTGCCAGCTACAGCTAAATTCTTAGATGACATTAAGCAATTGGGCTTCCATATGGCTTTTAAGGGTGGATTATCCTTTAACATTGAGGATGTTATTATTCCTGATGAAAAAGATGTGCTTTTAGAAAAGGCTATTGGCGAGGTTGATGAAGTTTGGAATAATTACAATATGGGGCTTATTACAAACAATGAGCGATACAATCAAATCATTGATATCTGGACCCACACAAATGCTAAACTCACCAAAACATTAATGGATAAACTCAAGAATGACAATCAAGGGTTTAATTCAATCTACATGATGTTTGATTCTGGAGCAAGAGGGTCTAAAGAGCAAATTCGTCAGCTCTCAGGTATGAGAGGATTGATGGCTAAACCAAGGAAATCTGGCGCTCAAAAATCATCTGGTGGAGAGATTATTGAAAATCCAATTCTTTCAAACTTTAAAGAAGGGCTTTCTATTCTTGAGTACTTTATCTCTACACACGGTGCTCGAAAAGGTCTTGCCGATACTGCCCTTAAAACTGCAGATGCTGGTTACCTTACAAGAAGACTAGTTGATGTGGCACAAGATGTTGTTATTAATGCTCCGGATTGTGGTACGTTAAGGGGATTAAATGCTACCGCTCTAAAGAAAAATCAAGAAGTTGTAGAATCTTTATACGATCGTATCTTAGGCCGTACAGCACTTGTTGATGTTTATCATCCTAAAACGGATGATTTACTCGTTGCCGCGGGTGATCAAATCAATGAAGAGCGTGCGCAAATTATTGAAGATGCGGGTATTGAAGAGGTGCAAATGCGCTCTGTACTTACCTGTGAATTGCCTAATGGTGTTTGTGCCAAGTGTTACGGTAGAAATCTTGCAAGTGGTAAAATGGTTCAAAAAGGAGAAGCTGTTGGTGTAGTCGCTGCTCAATCCATTGGAGAGCCTGGAACACAGCTTACTCTTCGTACATTCCACGTTGGGGGTACTGCCTCAAACATTATGTCTGAGTCTACCATTATGGCTAAACTCAATGGTGTTATTGAAATTGAAGATCTCAAAACTGTGGAACGCAAAAATGAAGAAGGCAAAAAACAGAACATTGTGCTTGGCCGATCTTCTGAGATTAGAGTACTTGATCCTGAAAGCAAACAAGTATTATCAAATAATATTATTCCTTACGGTTCAGAACTCTTTGTAAAGCAAGGCGATAAGGTTAGTAAAGTAGATATCCTATGTCAATGGGATCCTTACAATGCAGTGATTATCTCTGAAATGGCTGGAAAAATTGAATTTGACAGTATCATTGAAGGTATTACATATCGAGAAGAGTCTGATGAACAAACAGGATTTAGAGAAAAAGTCATTATTGAATCTCGAGACAAAAAGAAAAATCCTGCCATTAAAGTACTAGATAGTAAAGGCACTGCGCTTAGAACCTATAATATTCCGGTTGGAGCACACATTTCTGTTAATGAAGGTGACAAAATTCAACCAGGACAAATTCTTGTTAAAATTCCAAGGTCATCTGGAAAAACAGGAGATATTACAGGTGGTTTACCAAGGGTAACTGAACTTTTTGAAGCTAGAAATCCAGTAAGCCCTGCAGTAGTTTCTGAAATTGATGGTTTTGTATCTTTCGGAAAAATAAAGAGAGGTAATAGAGAAGTCATTGTTGAATCTAAAACCGGAATGGTTAGAAAGTATTTAGTTAAACTCTCTAAACACATTCTAGTACAAGAAAATGATTTCATTAAAGCCGGTATGCCGCTGTCTGATGGTTCGATCACACCAACTGATATACTCTCTATTAAAGGCCCTACTGCTGTACAAGAGTATTTGGTCAATGAAATTCAAGAAGTTTATCGTTTACAGGGTGTAAAAATAAATGACAAACATTTTGAGGTTATTGTCCGTCAGATGTTAAGAAAAATCATGATCATAGACTCTGGTGATTCTAAGTTTTTAGAAAAACAATTGGTTAATAAGATTGATTTTATGGCTGAGAATGATCGTTTATACGGAAAAATGGTTGTCGAAAATCCGGGTGATTCTACCACTTACAAAGCAGGACAAATCGTATCAGCTAGAAAGCTAAGAGAAGAAAATGAACAATTAAAGCAGAATGGTCAAAAACTTGTAGAAGCAAGAGAGGCTATGCCTGCAACTTCAAAATCTATCTTACAAGGAATCACACGAGCTTCACTTCAAACCAAAAGCTTTATTTCAGCAGCATCCTTCCAGGAAACTACTAAAGTTCTGAATGAAGCTGCGGTAAGCGGAAAAATAGATTCGCTAGATGGTCTGAAAGAAAATGTGATTGTTGGTCATTTAATTCCGGCCGGAACAGGACTTAAAGAATATCAAAACTTATTAGTCGGGTCTAGCCAAGAATATGTTCAAAATAAACATAAAGCCCTTGTAGATTAAGATATAAGAAACATGAGCGAAGAAAAAGAAAAGAAAAATCAGTTAAATATAGAACTTAGCGAAGAAGTGGCTGAGGGTATTTATTCTAATCTGGCTATTTTAGCCCACTCTAATTCTGAGTTTATTGTTGATTTTATAAAAGTTATACACGGCACTCCAAAAGCACGCGTTAAATCAAGGATTATTTTAACGCCTCAAAACGCTAAGCGTTTACTTGGCGCCTTGCACGACAACATTAATAAATTTGAACAAACCTTTGGAGAAATAAAAGACAAGGGGCCTTCCAACGCTATTCCCTTTAATTTCGGGAATACGTCGGCTCAAGCATAATAATTTTTAAAAGGCTCCATTTTGGGGCCTTTTTTGTAATACTATGACAATGGATAAAATTCTATTTGAAGGACTAACCTACGATGATGTACTTTTAATTCCTGAATATTCTGAGGTTTTACCAAGAGAAGTAAACATCGGCTCATTTTTTTCTAAAAACATCTCTTTAAATGCCCCAATTGTATCTGCAGCTATGGATACGGTGACCGAGTCTGAATTGGCTATTGCCATTGCCAGACAAGGCGGAATTGGCGTACTACACAAAAATATGAGTATTCAAGCTCAGGCATCAGAAGTAAGAAAGGTAAAACGTTCTCAAAGTGGTATGATTCAAGACCCTATAACCTTGAAAAAAAGCGCAACAGTTAAAAAAGCGCTTCAAATGATGAAAGAGCATTCTATTGGTGGTATTCCTGTTGTAGATAAAGACAATACGCTGATCGGCATTGTCACCAATCGTGATTTGCGTTTTGAAAAAGAATTTTCAAAAAAAATAGCTAAGGTAATGACCCATACACATATCATTACCGCCAAAGAAGGCACAAATCTTGAAAAAGCAGAGCAGATTTTGCAAAAGCATAAAATTGAAAAACTCCCAGTCATTAATTCACAAGGTAAACTAACTGGATTAATCACATATAAAGATATTTTAAAAGTTAAAATTGCGCCCAATGCTTGTGTAGATAAACATGGCCGTCTTAGAGTGGCTGCAGCCATTGGGATTACACCAGATATTATGCTTCGGGCAAAGCAGCTTGTAGATGCTGGAGTTGACGCCCTAGTTATTGACACAGCACATGGCCATTCTAAAGGCGTTATAGAAGCTCTAAAACAAATAAAAAAACAGTTTAAAAAAACAGATATTGTCGTAGGGAATATCGCTACTGAAAAAGCAGCTAAAGCGCTTATCAAGGCTGGCGCAGATGGGGTAAAAGTAGGTATAGGCCCTGGTTCTATTTGTACGACTCGTATTATCGCTGGTGTTGGTGTGCCTCAGTTGAGCGCTATTCTTCATATCAATGCTGTTTGTCAAAAGCATGGCGTCCCCTTGATTGCAGATGGCGGAATCAAGTACACAGGTGATGTGGTTAAAGCTCTTGCGGCTGGCGCCTCATGTGTTATGATGGGGTCAATGTTTGCTGGGGTTGAAGAATCACCAGGTGAGACTATTTTATTTGAAGCCAGAAAATTTAAGTCATACAGAGGGATGGGCTCTATTGAAGCCATGCAAGAAGGCTCTAAAGACCGTTATTTTCAAGACATGGAAGACGATATAAAAAAATTGGTTCCTGAAGGTATTTCTGGCCGGGTGCCTTACAAAGGCTTTTTATCTGAAATTATGTTTCAATTGTTAGGCGGATTACGCGCAGGAATGGGCTATTGCGGTGCCTCTAATATTGAGATGTTGCAATCACAAGCTAAATTCGTGAAAATTAGCGCGGCCTCTATGAGAGAAAGCCATCCGCATGGAGTGGCCATTACTAGAGAAGCTCCTAATTATTCTTATAAATAAGAAACAGTTTCTTAAAATACTGTGAATTCTACGTAAATTTGTAAAAATTTAGAACGCATAACATCGTGAATAAACTTTTCATATTAATCATTTTTATTTTTTGGGGGGATGCCTACCTTTCTGCTCA
>JAHDCS010000013.1:26682-47182 GCA_020629755.1 Flavobacteriales bacterium
AGAAGACCAAAAGATTCATCTCTCAGAGTTTAAAAATATCTATGAGAAAAATAACACTGTTCAAACCGCAGAATATAAATCTAAAGAAGACTATCTAGAACTCTTTATCAATTACAAACTAAAAGTATTAGAGGCCTCTTCATTAGGGATGGATACTACAAAGAGTTTTAAAAATGAATACCAAGGCTATGTGCAACAATTAGCTCAGCCCTACTTGTTTGATCAAAAAGTCAATGACTCTATTATTTATGAAGCTTACCAAAGACTAGAAAAAGAAATGCATGCGCGTCATATTTTAGTACGCATTCAAGATAACTCCTCAGCTATTGATACGCTTACAGCCTACAATCAGGTCATGGAGTATAAAAGTAAAATATCAAAAAATGAGAAAAGCTTCAATACTCTTTTTTCACAAATTCAAAAAAAGAAATCTCCAAATATCATCGCTGAAGACCTTGGTTATTTCAGTGCGCTTCAAATGGTCTACCCCTTTGAAACTGCTTGCTATCAAACTACAAAAAACACAACATCAGATCCTGTGCGGACAGCATATGGCTATCATTTAATCTATGTAGATGATCTTAGAGAAAACAGAGGCGAAATCCAAGTCGCTCATATTATGGTGAAATCAAACGAAAAGTCATCCCCCCAAGAAAAAGAAAATGCCAAGAAAAAAATCTTTGAGCTGCACCAAAAGATAGCAGACGATACTTCTTCTTTTAACGCTATAGCGCAAAGCTATTCTGATGATAAAAATACAGCCCGAAAAGGAGGCTTGCTCAGTCCGTTTGGCTCAGGAAAAATGTTGCCAGAGTTTGAACAAGCTGCTTTTGCACTAACCAAAAATGGCCAAATTTCAGAACCTTTTAAAACAGCCTATGGTTGGCATATTGTAAAACGTATAGACTTGCAAAAACTTGCTGATTTTGACACTGAAAAGAATAAAATTACGGCACGTGTAAAAAAAGACGGTAGAGGTTTAATCAGTCGGTCTAGTTTAATTGAGAAATTAAAAAAGGAGTACCAAGTGTATCAAAATAAAAACAATTTACGTGAGCTGGTGCAAAACATTACCAAACAAGATTTCAACGAAGGGTTTAGTCGTAAAAAATTAGTCCCGTTCAAAAACCTTTTATTTAGTTACCAAGACAGCTGGATCGAGAATGAAAAAAAACAAATTACACAACAAGATTTTATTTCTTTTTTAAGAAAAACAAAAAAAACACCCCCAGATAACATCCCGTATTATATTGAAAAAATGTATGCTAATTTTTTAAATATCACTTTGCTTGAATATGAAAAATCTATCCTGTCTAAAAAATACCCTGAATATAGATTGTTGGCTAATGAATATAGAGACGGAATTTTGCTTTTTAATTTAATGGATCAAGAAATCTGGTCAAAATCTTCTACTGATACTTTGGGTCTAGAGACGTTTTACAATCAGAATGCTAGTAAATTTATCTGGGAAGACAGAGTAGAGGTAGACATCTATACTTTTTCTGATAAGAAAGTCTGTAAAAAAGCAAAGAGAATTATTCAAAAATCACCAAATAATAGTGAAAAAATAAAACAACAAATCAATGCTGACTCGCAACTCAACGTAACTCATCAAAAAGGCATCTATTCAAAAAAAGATCATCCTATTATAGAAAAAGTAGCCTGGAAAAAAGGTCTGAGTAAACCTCTAAATCAAGAAGAAAAATATCATTTGGTTTATATTCACAAGCTTCTAATCGATCAGCCACAAACGTTAAGTGATGCCAAAGGCCATATCACTTCAGCTTATCAAGATCACCTAGAAAAAGAGTGGATTAAAAAATTAAGGTCTAAATACACCTACACTATTTACAAAGAGGTTCTAGATCAATTATAATTTACTATGCGCTTATATCAAATGAGTCGTTTTCTGTGGATCTTTTGCCTTTTATGTTCTTGCCATTCTGAAGACACAAAAGATATATTGGCTGAAGCTTATGGTGAAACTTTGTTTATCTCAGACATTAAAGATGAATTAGGGCAAGTCTCTCAAAGCGATAGCTTAGAAATGATTCAAAAAATGGTAGACGATTGGATCGAAGAAAAAGTAATCCTTGAAAAAGCTGCATTTAATTTAAGTGATGCACAAAACCAAGAAATTGAACAAAAACTAACCGATTATAAAAACTCTTTGCTGGTGTATGAGTATGAAAAAGCGCTTTTGCAAGAAAACATGGATACCTTGGTTCATTCTTCGGATATAGATGAATATTACGTTTCACATAAAAAAAACTTTAAACTCAATGAATACATTTGCCGTTTTGTTTTTCTAAAAGTCCCACAGAGCTCATCCTCTTTAAAAAATATTCGAGAATCCATTAAGCTGAAATCAACAAGTGATAGTCTATTTATACAAGAAATAGCTCAAGTTGAAGCTGAAAAGTCTCATACCGATTATTCTATCTGGAAACCCCTTGATGTATTAATTGGACAAACACCAATTAAAGAAAAATTAATTGATAAAGCCATCTTTTTAAAGCATAATAAAGTCATTGAAATAGATAAAAACGATTTCATCTATTTCATTCATATTCTTGACTATAAATCTCCAGGCACACTAGCGCCTCTACCTTATACCAAAGAGCAAATTAAATTAATCCTAAGAAATCTAAAAAAAAGTAAAATATTAAAGAAAATACGCCAGGAATTGGTTAATATAGCAATCTCAAAAAACGATGTTTTAATTCATGATATTAGCCCATAAATACCAAATCACCTTAACATCGATTTTCATGTTTTGTTTTTATTTTTCAGACGCAAGATACTTTAGATCGTATTTTAGCTACAGTTGGTAAAGAAATTGTATTACAATCTGATTTTGAAAATACCCAAATGCAATATCTCTCTTCTGGCTATCCGGTAGATGGCTCAACAGAATGCTTCTTATTTGAAGAACTTTTGTTTCAAAAACTTTTGATCTATCAAGCAAAACTAGATAGTGTAGAAGTATCTGAACAGCAAATTGAAGCTGAAATTAACCGTCGATTACAGTTTTTTATTGACCAGATAGGTTCTCAGGCTGCCTTAGAGAATTACTACGGAAAAACCATCTCAGAAATTAAAAATGAATACGCTTCCGAAGTTAAAGATCAGCTTATCAGCCAAACCATGCAAAGTAATCTAACCTCAAACTTAAAAATAACGCCTAAACAAATAAAAGATTACTATGCGGACCATCAAGATTCTATTGAAAATGTGAATAGCCAGGTTAAAATTGCACATCTGGTTTTGAAACCCACTATTAAAGAAAATGAAAAATTAGAGCTTAAGAAAAAATTAGAAGGCATTAGAACAAGAATTATCGAAGGAGAAGATTTCGGAACATTAGCCGTATTGTATTCAGAAGACCAAGGCTCAGCTGTAAAAAAAGGTGAACTTGGTTTTATGTCAAGAGATATGCTTGTGCCTGAGTTTTCTGCCGCTGCTTTTAAACTCTCAGATGGTGAAGTCTCTGAAGTAGTAGAAAGTGAATTTGGCTATCACATCATAGAACTAGTCGAAAAAAGAGGCCAACAAGCTAACTTTAGACATATTTTAATTAAACCTCAGGTATCCTACGAACATTTGAGTGCTTCGAAACTAAAACTCGATTCTCTTCGAAAATCCATTTTAGATAAAGAGATCACCTTTGATCAGGCAGTAGAAAAACATTCAACAGATGAGCAAACCAAATTTAATCAAGGGGTTATCAAAGACTTAAATTCAGGTGAAGCCTATTTTGATGTAGAACAACTTGGCCAATTAGATGCCAACCTATTTTTTTCAATTGAAAAACTAGAAGAAGGCCAATTGTCTGATCCGGTTTTGTTTCAGCATCAAGATGGCACACAATCCTACCGAATTGTTAAACTTTTAGAGCGTAAAATGCCTCACAAAATGAATCTTAAAGACGATTACAATAAAATACGTGAAAAGGCTTTACTTGAAAAAAAACAGTCACATCTTCAAAAATGGACTAAAGAAAAAGTAAAATCAACGTATATTAACATCCACCCAAAGCACAAAAATTGTAGCTTTGAGAATCAATGGAATTAATAAACAGATGACGTAATTTTTTATCCTTATGCTAGACACAAAAAACCTTTCAGACAAACAAGGCGTTGATGTATTTAGATCTTCTATTGATTCTTTACACCAAGAATTATCAAAGAAAATCATCGGTCAAACAGACGTTATTAGACAGGTTTTAATTTCTATTTTCTGCAAAGGTCATTGTCTTTTAGTGGGGGTTCCTGGTTTGGCTAAAACACTTCTGGTACATTCTATCTCCGAATCACTTGGCCTAAGATTTAATCGGATTCAATTTACCCCAGATTTAATGCCATCTGATATTACTGGAACAGAAATTTTAAATGAAGAGAAAAAATTTAACTTTATCAAAGGGCCTGTGTTTACCAATATCCTTTTAGCCGATGAAATTAATAGAACTCCGCCTAAAACCCAAGCGGCTTTACTTGAGGCTATGCAAGAAAAATCAGTCACTGTAAATGGGCTAAATTACAAGTTAGATGAACCATTCTTTGTACTTGCAACACAAAATCCGATTGAACAAGAGGGTACATATCCTTTACCAGAAGCTCAATTAGACCGATTTATGTTTAATATTTGGGTAGACTATCCATCCACCCAAGAAGAAATACAAATTGTAAAAAATACGACCAGCGATCATCAGGCTCAGATTAATCATATTTTAGATCAAAAAACCATTTTATACTTTCAAGACTTGGTACGTAAAATACCGATTACCGATAATGTGGTAAAATATGCTGTTGAACTTGTTGGAAAAACAAGACCAAAAAGTGCTTTAAGTACAGACTTTACCAACAAATACATTTCTTGGGGAGCAGGCCCTAGAGCCTCACAATTTTTAATTCTTGGCGCAAAGTGCAATGCAATATTTAATGGGAAATACGCTCCAGATATTGAAGATGTTAAGGCGGTAGCACTTCCTATCTTACGCCACAGGGTAGTAAAGAATTACCAATCAGAAGCAGATGGTGTGTCTATTGAAAATTTAATTCAAGAACTTCTTTAAGGTTTTTCTAGTTCGTCAAAAACTACTTTTATAAAGTAGTTATACGTGGTAGGATCCACTTTTTCAAATTGAAACGTATAGGCTTTTTTGGCTTTAATAGCCATCACGTAAATGCCTAATCCGGCACCTCCTCTTTCTGAGATAGAACCATGTATGAGTTCATGACGATACACATCTTTTATTTGAGATACCGTTTTGTCTTCAATAAAAGTGAACTTTTCAGATAGGGCCTTGTAATCAAGGTCAGAAATTGCATTTAAAACACTTAACGAAATCTGATGTTCTTTTAAATACTCAAATGCTATTTCTCCATACACATTTGGAGAGGATCCGTTTATTTTTTTACCATGACGCAGTACATTTTCTACAAGTTCAACCGTCACACTATAGATAGATTTATAATCTCTTTTTTGAATGTTTTTTTGCTGCAGTAGATCTTTGACGTTTTTTAAAAAAGTACTGATCACTTGATCACCAACGGGCCCTTTAAACCTTACAGAATCACTAAAATATTCAACCACTTCAGCACTCATAGTCTTAGATGCTATTTTTTTATTTTTGAACATCTATGCAACTATAATACAAAAAAAATACTTGCTGCTATAAAAAAGTGATTGATTTTTGTACCTATCTCAACAATGTAACATGACCTGCTCTAGAATAGTCTTCTGTTCCTACGGCTTTGAGTTCGTAAAAATACGTTCCTTCTTTCATTAAAAGACCACTTTGAGATCTTCCATCCCATGATAAACGATTAGACTCTGACCTAAAGATTACTTCTCCCCATCTATTTTTAATCACTAAATTATACTCATTAAACCCTAATCCAGCTACTACGAACTCATCGTTATAGCCATCTCCGTTTGGCGTAAAAACATTGGGTACTTTTATAAATTCTTCAATCTCTATATTCATTACAGAGGTGTCTGCACACTCAAATTCGTTTTCAACCACTAACTGTACATCATAACTGCCTATGTCTAGATAAACATGCGTTGGGCTTTGTGTTAGTGTCTGAAAATCATCTCCAAAATCCCACTCCCAAGACACCACATCTCTAGTGCTCTGATCAGTAAAAGTATATGCATCTCCAAAATTTCCAAAGGCTGTCGTATCAAATAATGCTGTTGGGCTAGGTTTAATATCCAACGCTACAGGATCATCATCATTATCAGTCACACATCCATCAATACTTGTTACGGTTACTGAAAGCATAGAAGGGATAGAATCTGCTGTAAAATAAATATCAGTTGTCGTATCACCTGTAGACCATAAATAAGAGACTGCATCAGAAATAGCTGCTAAATAGCCATCTTGCTTTTGACACAATACCGTGTCTCCTTGAAAGCTTAGTGTTGGGTTAGGTCTCACGTCTACATCAAAGGTGTCAATCGCTGTACACAAGCCATTTTCAATAGTCACATAATAGGTAGAATTTTGAGCATCTAAGGGGTTGATGCTTGCCTGAGCAGTTGTATCTCCATTGCTCCAAGCATAACTTGTAATGGTTCCGTTTGAACTCACGCTTAAAAATGAAGAATCACGCTCACAAATATATTCTCCAGAATCTAGAGCTGAGGTTATCTCTGCTTTGTAATTTGCAGGCAGCACTACCTCTAATATATTTTCGCATCCTTTAAAGTCTGTGGCGGTGACTTGATATGCGTTGGCTGATAAATTTTCGGCTAGTGCCATTTGTTGAGAAAGCGGGTCGTTCCAAGAAAAGCTAAAATTACCATTTCCGCCAGTAGCTGAAGCTAAAAGCAAACCATTGGCGTACCCACAGTCTTCTTCTATTAAGCTGTCTATTGCAATAGTAATAGAATCTACTTCTGGTATTTGATAAGAGGCTGAATAGGTACAATTGTTTTGATCTGTAACCGTTAAATCATAAGTGCCAGAGGCCAGACTATCAATAGCAAAAGTAGTATCTCCGGTTGACCATTGATATTCATAGGGCGTAACCCCACCTTGATAAGCAAAAGCTACAATATCTGCATCAGTATCACCAAAACACTGATTTGGCGTCCAGGTTTGAGCTACTAAAATTGGGTCAGGAGACGTTAGGTTATATGATTTTTCAAGTGAACACCCAGAAGAATCTGTAATGGTAAGCTGATAGCTGCCCACTCCAATATTCGATAATTCAGAGGTCGTTTGATTATTAGACCATAGATAACTCAAACTAGAGTTTGTCTGTTGAGAAAATACACCAATATACCCATCGTTACCACCATTACAAGCCACTTGATTAAAGGTATCGGTCACTTGAATACCTTTTCGAGCTAAGGCAAACGGCAGTAAGTTAAAGTCGTCAAACAACGATGATTTTATGCGCGTTAGATTTGGAGATACCGCTGATGTAATGGTATTGCTTGACGTCACTTCAGACCACTCATTGGAAGGCGTGTAATACGCGATAGTGGTGGCCGAATAATCTTGCTGATCATCATACGCTATATCTATAAATGACATATCTGAACCTGACACTTTTTTTATTTGATGGTAAAACTCAGGGTTTACAGAACATATAGACGAATCAACCATAGATCTGTCATATCCATCTAGGTTGGCATCAAGATTGGCGAATCGAATAGCCATCACTTGATTGGCATATGCTCCAGATGACAAACGAACTGGTCTATACCTAAACGCACCTTGATCTGAGGCAACCGGATATAAAAACTCATCTGAACCCGCCATGCGTCTTTGTAAAAACCCTCCGTCATTTGACACAACATATCCAGTAGATCTTGTTAAAGAAGTCGAATTGGTATTGTCTACAAAAAACGTATGCGTTTGGGTATGTAAAGTGCGATCGTTTAGGGCCAATAAATTTGAAGCTTCTGCATTTACCTCTAATACTTTTTCGCCTGTCCCTAAAAGATTTAAATCATAAAAACGGGTCACACTTGTGCCTTCTATATACTGTGTGTCTCCTAGTAACTTTACCTCTGAAGTTCCTCCATCAAAACTCCCATCATTGACCCAATTTTCATGCACATGGTAAACGCCATTTCCTTTGCTAAGCGCCAAAGGAGAAATGATCATATTACCCCCTGCACTGATGGCGTTGCTTAAAAATAAATCGCCATTGTTGTCAAGCACGGCATCTGTACCCGCAACCTGTGCGTCTCCGTTCACATGAACAATCGCTGAATTTGAAATGAAAAATGTACCATTTGTACCTACAAAAAGCGTTGTATCTGCTTTTAATGGCTGGAGTAACAAGCCTAAAGCAACCGAGAATACATATCTTAAAACCACGTAATGTTTTGTCTTCACATGGTCTTTTACCGAAAAAAGAAAGAAAAAGTTACACCCTATCTTAAGTTTTAAACATTAAACTATTTATTTGGTGGTTTTAAAATGTCTGTTTTTTCACCAAAATAGGCGGCAAAATCTGTAATATCTTTTGCTAAACTTTTATTAGAGGTCGCTCTTTCTAAGCTAGAAGATAAGGTGTTAAGCATTTCATAGTAAAAAATATACATCTCTTCTACTTGCATTTTTTTTGTCCATAAATCTAGCTTTAGGGTCTGATTTTTATCGGCATCCCAAACGGATACAAATGCTGCTTTTGCTTCTTTATTTTTAAAGTCTGTCGCACTCCAATTGATTTGTTCAGGCACTTTATTTTCGTCGAGCGTTATATCAAAATGTATGGCACTGGTTGGTTTATTGTCTTTTTTCATATCACTAAGCCGTGTATTATGGATTATAAGAAGATTGTGTTAAAAGCGTAGACAAATCTTCAATTTGCATGAGCTCTACCAGCTCAGTTGTATTTTTTTGCATGTAAGATTCTACAATTTTTAAACCCAAATAAAAAACAGCCTGTGCAGGCGACTCTTTCGGAAAATCTTTCGTAAAGGGTCCTGGGGTTAAAAACGGATCTATTTTACTTGATGTTTTTTCATACAACAATTTTTGTTCAATTAACGTCTGCCAAATTCTTTTTTCATTGGCTTCACACCATTGCATTTGGTCTTTTGTATACCCCATAATAGCATATAAGGGTTGATCCATTAATAATTGACGTGTCATATACAAACAACGGCCATAGTCTATCATTTTCTCAATTAGTGTTTCTTTATTTTGGGGGGATGAATGATCCGAAAAGACCCATCCTTTTAGAGCATCAGCAATAATGTATTCTTGCGCAAATCCTTGGCTTAAATACTTTGGAAAACCAAAAGCATCATAACGGTCATGCTCTGATAAATACATATCTAACCCTATTGCCAAAGCCTCTTGAGTGGCTACAATTTTATGAAACCGCACAGGCCCTCCATAATAATTGAACCCATTGATAAACGTGATTAATTTTGGTACAGGAGTATTAAACACTGAAGAATACCGTAATAATCCGTCTGAAATTTTTGCATGATACAAAGAGAAATCTCTAAACTCTTGCCCCACCAACTGGTTTAATTCATCCACATTTTCATCTGCCCTAAAATGATCCAAAAACATGGGCAAAGCCGGATCATTTATGTGTGCAACATTTAATATCTCTTCCACATAAACATCTAAAAAAGCACCTAATGAATCTCGATAGGTATTGATCATTTCAGGCGTCATATTCTGATGCGAAAAGAGCATTTTATCAAAACGAATAACCACTGGAGGTGCTATAGTTTGATCAATGACTATTTCTCTGTTTGCACTTCTTTGACATCCCCCCAAGAAAAACAAAAACAGAAAAAAAAGAGAAGCATGTCGCTTATTTTTTGTCATGCTATAAAATTAGTACTTTAGCAAGAAATTATAAGACGATGTCAAAAAAATTCTACCCTTTTTCTCTTCTTTTCTTGTGCTTAATGTGTTTAAGCAATCAAAAAGCACAGGCTCAAGACGAAAACACCAGCCCTAATTTTAGATTTGGCTTAAAGATAAGCCCAGGCTTTCATTGGATTAAACCCGATAATAAATGGATGGAAAACAGTGGCGCTAAATTGGGATTCAGCTATGGGTTAATGGCTGAAAAACGCATCCAAAATAATTATTCGTTTCTTTTTGGAGTAGATGTAAACACCTTTAAAAATGGAGTGCGTTATGTGAATGACTTGGTGCCTGAAACTTTTCAAAATGCCACGGGCGAAGATTCAATTAGTTTTGCGCCCGGGGGGTCTGTTTTTACCTATAAATATGGTGTGATAAATCTGCCTATAGCCTTAAAAATGTCGACCAACCAAATTGGATATATGAAATATTTTGGGCAGTTCGGCTTTGAATTAGGCATGCGCTACAAAACAGAGGCCGATGTCGAATACAACTGGAATAAATCTACAGCTGCGCCCATTTTTGAGGAGCTAGAAGCACAAGACAGAAGCAAATTTTTCAGACTAGGTCTTGTTCTAGGAGGCGGTTTAGAATGGAACCTAAGCGGCAATACAAACTTATTACTTGGAATCACTTACCACAATGGGTTTACCAATGTGTTTTCAAAAAAATACACCAATGCCCAAGGCGAAAAAGTTGAAAATAAAACAGTGCTATTTGATGATGACGGCAACCTGATTTATGACTCAGCAGGCAATATCAAAATAGATGGCAAAGCACAAAAAGCGTATGCTAGATATGTGGCGTTTAACGTTGGTTTTTTCTTTTAATACTAAGCCATGAACATTGCTTTATGCCAACTTAATTTTGTTGTTGGAGACCTACAGGGCAATAAACAAAAAATTATTTCTTCTGTTTTAGAAGCTAAAAAAAAGGGTGCTCAAATTGCGCTTTTTTCTGAACTATGCATTTCAGGATATCCGCCTAAAGATTTTTTGGAATATCCTGCCTTTACGTCTAGAAGCCAGGAGGTAATCGAAGAATTGCTTCCGTATTCTGAAGACATTTGCATTGTTGTAGGCGCTCCTTTTTATAAATTACAATTTGGTAAAAATCTGCACAACAGTGCATTTGTACTCTACCAAAAAAAAGTTATTAAACAGTTTAATAAGTGGCTTTTGCCCACCTATGATGTTTTTGACGAATACCGCTATTTTGAAGTAGGAGATACCGACCCTGTGTTTACCCTTGAGGGTAAAAAAATAGCCCTTACTATCTGTGAAGATATCTGGGACGAAGAATTTGATAAACTGTATAAGAAATCTCCTTTAGAAACAATTAACAATCGAGATATTGACCTTATTTTAAACTTATCTGCTTCGCCCTATAATTATACGCATTTTAGAAAACGGGTAGACATCATAAAAAAGAATACCTTAAAATATAAGGCGCCTATGGCTTATGTGAATCAGATTGGGGCTAACACAGAACTTGTTTTTGATGGAGGCAGCTTAGTGATCGATAAGCAAGGCCATATTAAGACATGCCTTCCGTTTTTCACGCAAGCTGTTCAAGTCATTGATTTTAAAGACTTAGACGCACTACCAAATATCGCTGAACCTGAAGAATCTATTGACTTTACGCATTTGCATGATGCGCTTGTATTAGGCGTTAAAGATTATTTTGAAAAGCTGGGGTTTAAAAAAGCGGTGTTAGGTTTAAGCGGAGGGATAGACTCGGCCATGGTTCTTTATATCGCTACAAAAGCTTTAGGAGCAGAAAATGTACTTTCTGTCTTGATGCCCTCTAAGTATTCTTCTGAACATTCTATAAGCGATTCTATTGCGCTCTGTGAAAGTTTAGGCTCTCCTTATGAAACCATTTCTATTGAAGCGCCCGTAGAATCGATCGAAAAACAGCTACACCCGCTATTTAAAGGTTTACCACAAGACATCACCGAAGAGAACATTCAATCTCGAACAAGAGGATTGCTTTTAATGGCATTATCCAATAAACTAGGTCATCTTCTTTTAAACACCACCAATAAAAGTGAAGCTGCTGTTGGTTATGGCACCTTATATGGCGATATGTGTGGTGCTCTTTCTGTGATTGGCGATGTGTATAAATCTCAATTGTATGCATTGGCTCGTTTTATAAATAGCTCTCAAGAGATTATCCCCAAAAACATCATTACAAAAGCTCCTTCTGCAGAGTTAAAAGAAGATCAAAAAGATTCTGACAGCTTACCCAGTTATGATGTTTTAGACGCTATTTTATTTGCCTATATTGAAGAGCAAAAAGGCGCGCAAGAGATCATTCAAAAAGGCTTTGAGCCTGATCTGGTCAATAAAGTTTTGAGGCTTGTAAATCGATCTGAATTTAAGCGCTTTCAAATGGCTCCAATTTTAAGAGTCTCTCCAAAAGCTTTTGGCTTTTCACGTAAAATACCTATTGTAGGCAAGCACCAAGTGTTTTAGAAGTGCTTTTTAAAGCATTTTGCTTTTATGAATGTAATTTTCAATCACTAGGCTATAATACTTATGCTCGAGATTGTGTACTTTTTGTTGGATGGATTTCACCGTATCTTCTTCTAAAACATCTACCGTTGCCTGAAAAATAATTTCGCCCTTATCGTACTTTTCATTCACCAGATGAATCGTTATACCGGTTTGTTTGTCTTTTTGTTCAATAACAGAGCGATGTACATGCGCTCCATACATACCCTTTCCGCCATGTCTAGGCAATAAAGACGGATGAATATTTATGATTTTATCCGGAAAATACGCTATAAATTCTGAAGGGATTTTCCATAAAAATCCAGCTAAAATAATCCAGGTTACGCCCCTTTTTTTAAGCTTTTCTAAAAGAACATCAAACTCTATTTTTTTTTCAAGAAACAGCGTATCTAAAGACAAATCACTTGCTTTTTGATAAAACTTAGAGGCCTGATTATTACAAACTAAAACATCAAACTGAATCTCTTTATGATGTAAAAAGTACGTGTATATACACTCTGCATTACTTCCATTTCCAGAAATAAATACGGCTACTTTTTCCATTGCAAAGATTCAATTAAATGGCGTATGTCTTTACTCAGGTACTCAATAACCGGTTCTAAAGAATCTGCATTAGGGACATGGTCAAAATATAAGGCTCCTCGTAAAAAATGGGTAAGCGAATCAGACACATAAAACTGAACAGGACTAGCTGTATTGCCCTTTAAAAAATAAAGCACACTGTTTTTTGATTGCTCTTGATCTATAAATTCTTGTTGCTCAATCCCAGAAGCTTTTACAGTATGTTTATATACAAAATTATGCGCATCTTCAGTATACTTCTCATAAGAGGAGTCTGTTAAAATTGGTTTGTAGCTTAAGTGAATCTTGGCGTTTAAATCTTTATATGTGATATTAAACCAACAATCGCTTTTTTCTTTTTTAGTGGCAATTCTTTCAACAGCGGCATGCTCAGAAACATCAAACATAAAAGGGCAAGAAAAATCAATGGCCTTGTAACGCTTTTCAGGTAGGTCAATTCTGAAATAACTTCTTTTTTTAGGAATAGGCACATTATCTTGGCAGCCAATCAAAGTAAGAAAAAGAAAAATCATGCCGCAATTATGCTTCATGAATGGTTATTTTCACTTGTTTGACCTTTCGTTTATCTGATGATTCAATAAAAAACGTATAGTGTTCAAACTTAAATTTTTCTCCTTTTTGAGGGATGCGTCCCATTTGCTCTAACACAAATCCCGCCAAAGTATCCGCTTCACCTTTTCCGGCATCAATTTTATTGCCCTCTATATCTAATACTTTATAAAGATCTTTTAACAGTATTTTCCCTTCAAACACATAATTATTATCGTCAATTTTAGAATAGACTAAATCGTCATCGTCGAATTCATCTGTAATTTCGCCAACTATCTCTTCAATGACATCTTCAAGGGTTACAATCCCTGAGGTACCTCCATACTCATCCACAACAATAGCCATATGAATGCGCTTATCTTGAAACTCTTTGAGTAGATCGTCAATTTTTTTATTTTCTGGCACAAAAAAAGGCATTCGCACCAGTTTTTGCCACTTGTGCTTATTTTTATCTATAGACGGAATTAAATCTTTAACATATAAAATACCCTTTACTTGATCTAAAGATTCTTGATAAATTGGGATTCTTGAAAAGCCGTTTTCTAAAATATGTTGCAATAAGGCTTCATAAGTTGTATTCAGCTCAATGGCTTTTACATGCACACGTGGCTTCATGATTTCAGACACTTCTGTATTCCCAAAATTCACAATGCCTTTAAGTATTTTTTTATCTTCTTTATGGGCAATGTTTTCAGTGGTCAGCTCTAAGGCTTTAGATAAATCATCTACAGAAATATTTTTGGACGGGGTAAATTTATTTTCGATAAATGCCGTTGAGCGCACCAAAAAAGAGCTTATGGGTTTAGTGGCCACAAGAGCCATATAAATTAATCCAGATACTTTTTCAGCAACACCTAAAGGTTTTTTATTAGCCAATACCTTGGGGATAATTTCTCCAAAAACTAGAATAATCAAAGTAATTAAAACCACCTCTAAAAAAAAGACCACCCAGGCACTTTGGGTACTTTGAATAAATGGAGCTAGTATGTAGGTAGACAATACAACAATTGAAATATTCACCAAATTATTGACAATTAAAATGGTCGCCAATAGTTTTTTTGGGGTTTCTATAAGCCCTAATACTCTTTGATGTGTTGGCTTTTTTGATCCCTTAAGGGTTTTTAAATCGTCTGGTCTAAGTGAAAACAAAGCCACTTCAGAGGCAGATACCAGTGCAGATAAGATCAATAAAAATCCTATTATCACAATAACAGGTAACTGTTGCAAAGATGATATTGATAATACACTCCCTAGAGCCCACGGGAGAGGGTCATCTGCTTCACTAAGTAAAAAAAGTAATGCGTCCAATAATACGGATTAAAACGGAAGATCATCAACCTCAGCTTCTGAGGATGATTGGTTTAAAGCAGTCTCTTGCTTGGTCTCTGATGTAGACGCAGCATATGCTTTTTCTTTTGGCGCTTCAGTCGGCGGTGGTACTGAAGATTGTGATTGATCTGATCTAGAGCCAAGCATGGTCATATTGTCTGCGACAATCTCAGTAGTATATCTTTTATTGCCCGCTTGGTCGTCCCAAGAACGCGTTCTTAATTTACCTTCGATGTATACCTGATTGCCTTTATTCAAATACTTTTCAGCTATTTCAGCTAAACCTCTCCACATTACAATATTATGCCATTCTGTTTGCTTCACACGCTCTCCTGTGTTTCTATCTTTATAAGACTCAGATGTAGCAATTGAAAAAGTAGCTACCGCTACCCCTCCATCTAAATAACGAACTTCAGGGTCTTTACCCAAATTACCAACAAGAATAACTTTATTTACTGACATTATAATTTGTAATTAACTACAAATTTATAAAATTAAAAGGCTTAAACCAACTCTTTTAATTTCTCACAAGGGCGTGCCACAATTGCTTTAGAAGCATTCATCACTATAGGGCGTTGCATTAATTTGGGATAATCTATAAATGCCTGAATCCAATCGACATTCTCTATGGCTTTAGATTTGAAATGTTTTTTATAATCTGCTTCGTTTTTACGAATTAAGCTTATGAAATCTTCGTCTAATTTTTCTTTTATCTCTTTGAGTTGATCTTCAGAAAGAGGCTCTTTTATATAATCAATCACTTGGTATTCTAGATTAAGTGCTTTGGCTAATTCAACCGCCTCTCTACTTTTTCTGCATCTTGGATTATGAAATATCGTAATCATATGTATGGTTTTTATAAGCTCTGCGTGTTAAACGTATCTCCATCTCGTAATTGACCAGACTCTAGGCCTTTTGTAAACCATCTTTTACGCTGCTCTGAGGTGCCATGCGTAAATGCTTCGGGCCTTACATGCCCAGTGGTTTGCCTTTGAATATTATCATCACCTATGGCAGATGCTGCATTAATAGCTTCCATAAAATCTTCTCTTTCAATTAAATCAGATGTTTTATAACTGTGGTGCGCCCAAACACCTGCAAAAAAATCGGCCTGTAATTCTAGTTTAACAGAAAGTTTATTGTACTCTTCTTGAGGGATTCTACCTCTGTGCTTATGCACATAATCTGTATACCCTAATAAATTTTGCACATGATGGCCTATTTCATGCGCCACCACATAAGCAAAGGCAAAATCACCAGGAGCACCAAATCTGTTTTTAAGCTGATCGTAAAAATCAACATCTAAATACACTTTGCTATCGGCCGGGCAATAAAAAGGACCTGATGCTGATCCGGCCATCCCACATGCCGAAGAAACACTTTGTTCAAACAACACCAATTTAGCAGGCTGATACTGTGCTCTTAATTGCTCTTTAAAAAGTCTTGCCCACACATTTTCAGTTTCATGAAGCACTACCCCAGCTATATCCGCTAAGTCTTCTTCTTGCTGTGTACCGCTGTAGTTTTCATTATTCTGGACTTGTGATTGTTGGGTAAATCCGCCATTACCTTGAGTGTTTCCAATCAAAAATTCCATCGGATTGCCCCCCATATACCATAGCAGTAAGGCTATTAAAATAGTTCCTAGGCCAAAACCGCCCCCTACTCTGCCCATCGGAGAGCGTCGTTGCCCTCTTATATCCTCAACATTATCACTTTGTCGTTTATTTCTCCATCTCATAATTGTTCAATTTATGGAATCATTAATCCAATTCTTTAGCCGCTCCTTTGCCATATTCCATTAAAAATGACTTTAAAAATGGTGTTAACTCTCCGTCAAGCACCTGGTCGGGGTTATTGTTGGTATGGCCTGTGCGGTGGTCTTTGACGCGACGGTCATCTAAGACATAACTTCTGATCTGAGAGCCCCACTCAATTTTCATTTTGCCTGATTCAATTTCTTGTTGTTTTTCTCGGCGCTTTCTGAGTTCTAACTCATACAACTGCGACTTTAAAAGTGTCATTGCGTTTTCTCTATTTTGAAGTTGAGATCTTGATTCCGTATTTTCAATCACTATTCCTGTTGGTGCATGTTTTAAGCGCACCCCAGTTTCGACCTTATTCACATTTTGTCCGCCAGCTCCTGAACTTCTGAAGGTATCCCAAGAAATGTCTGCCGGATTTACTTTTATTTCTATCGTATCATCCACTAAGGGATAGACATAAACAGATACAAAAGAAGTCATACGCTTGCCTTGTGCATTAAAAGGACTCACACGCACCAGTCGGTGTACGCCATTTTCTCCTTTTAAATAGCCAAAGGCATGATCGCCAGAAATTTCAAGCGTACATGTTTTTATACCGGCCACATCTCCGTCTTGAAGGTTAAGTTCTTTGACTTTATATCCATTTTTCTCTCCCCACATCAAATACATACGCATTAGCATTGAAGCCCAATCACAACTCTCTGTACCTCCTGCTCCTGCTGTGATTTGTAAAACAGCATCTAGCCCATCTTCTTCGGCCGACAGCATGTTTTTAAACTCAACCTCTTCAAATTTTTCTACCACTTTGGCATAGTGCGCTTCTACTTCTTGATCTGACGCTTCTTGGGCTTTAAAAAATTCATATAACACATCTAGATCTTGAATTTCACTTTTTAAATAGTGATGTGCATCGATCCAATATTTTTTTTGTTTGACCTTTTTAAGTAGCGCTTCTGCTTTTTTAGGCTCATTCCAAAAGTTTGGATCTTGTGTCTTGAGCTCTTCATCTTTATACTGTTCTGTAAGTCTTTCTATTTGAAGATGCTTCTCGAATGCACTGAGCCTTTCACTTAGTGCCTTTATATGATCTGATGTAATCATTTGTTAAAATGAAATTGCAAATTTACCGAAACTATTTGAGATCCCTGTGAAAAGAACATTTTAACAGTTTTTCACATTTCATACACCTTGTTTAAACACATTATGACGTTTTTATTGAAAGGTTTTTTACAATGCTTCGTCTATAAAATAAGAGCTATTTACAGGATTTAATTGTTTTTTACCTTACAAAAATTCTGTTTTTATTAAATTTGCGAAACATTTATTTGACACGTGTGCTTGTAATTTATAATTTCAAACTCACTGTAATAAAACACACAAATAAATTAAACGAGAACAAA
This sequence comes from Flavobacteriales bacterium, assembly GCA_020629755.1. GTDB lineage: Bacteria > Bacteroidota > Bacteroidia > Flavobacteriales_G > JALEGO01 > JAHDHZ01. The sequence continues at coordinate 44,684 of JAHDCS010000013.1, forward strand.
AACTATGAGACAACTAAAAATTACCCAATCTATAACGAACCGAAATGTAGCTTCTCTTGATAAATATTTACACGATGTAAATAAGGAAGGAATGATTACTGCTGATGAAGAAGTGGAATTGGCTCAAAAAATTAGAGAGGGTGACCAAAGGGCTTTAGATAAACTGGTTAAAGCTAATTTGCGTTTTGTGGTTTCTGTTGCTAAGCAATACCAACACCAAGGATTAAGCTTACCTGATCTTATCAACGAAGGAAACTTAGGCTTAATTAAAGCCGCGCAAAGATTTGATGAAACAAGAGGATTTAAATTTATCTCTTACGCGGTATGGTGGATTCGTCAGGCCATCATGCAAGCTATTGCGGAGCAAGCGCGAATCATTCGTTTGCCACTTAACCAAATTGGATCTATTAGCAAGGTTAAAAAAGAATTTTCAAAACTTGAACAACATTTTGAAAGGCCTCCTTCTACCGAAGAAATTGCAGACAGTCTAGAAATGACTGAAGGTAAAGTATCTGACATTATTGCCAATGGCGCTAGACACGTCTCTACTGACGCACCAGTTAAAGAAGAAGAAGACTTCTTATTGATTGACACGCTTTCTGATGGTGACGCGCCAAAAACAGATCGCGAACTTATGTCAGATTCTCTTAAAAGAGAGGTCGAAAGAACCCTATCTATTTTAACAGATAAAGAACGTGAAATTTTAAAAATGTTTTTTGGCATAGGCATGACCAATGAACTTACTTTAGAAGAAATCAGCTCACGATTCTCTATGAGCAAGGAACGTGCTAGACAAATTAAAGAAAAGGCTTTAAAAAGGCTAAGACAAAGCTCTAAAAACGAGCTTTTAAAGCCGTACTTAGGCTAAACGTCTACACCACAAAAAATATAAACTACCACAAAAAAAGCTCAGTATAAATACTGAGCTTTTTTTGTTTTTAATCTCCATCCTATGAATGATATTCAAAATAGATCCGACATAGACATCATCATCAAATCCTTTTATTCTATCCTTCTTAAAGATGAAATACTCGCCGTTTTCTTTACTAAGATTACTCCTTTAAATTTAGAACACCACCTACCCCTAATTGGTGATTTTTGGGAATCTATTTTATTAGATAATCCAAAGTATAAAAATAATGCAATGAGTAAGCACTTTGAAATCGATCAAAAAAAACGCCTTGAACCATTACACTTTAAAAGATGGCTTCAACTGTGGGAACAATGTATCTCATCTAAATTTAAAGGTATTAAAGCGAATTTAGCCATACAACGAGCACATCAAATTGCAGAAGTAATGCAGTTAAAACTTAAAAATATTTAGCTCTACCTCCCTAGGCGAATCAAACGAAACCCTAAATTATAGGTACTTCCTGCCCCTACGCTTTTTCCTAAGCTAAATTTTGTAGTTGAGGCTTCAACTTCTAATAAATTCGGTATGATTTGAAACTTCATCCCTACTCCGTTTTGTAAGAAATAAGAGCCCACTTTAGCTCCGTCAGACCAATTTGGCCAATATTCTACTTGCATATAAAGAGTGAAACGACCCGTCGGGAAATAACTTAAGAATGCTGAAATAGGTGTTGACACATAAGGGCTTTCACCACTGCGCGTTGGAAAATATACCCAAGGGCTCAATTGAGTGAAAATTTGAAAATCATCCCCCATCATAAAATCATACATAAATTGCGTCATCCATAAATGCGCGTCATTACTCAAATAGGTTGTGTTCAATCCTCGGCTTTCTAAATTTTCAGCTAAAGGCAGCAAATAGGTGCTTTGAATAGCAAAATGACTCAGTTTAGGAAAAGGGATAAACTTAACTTTAGGGCCAACACCAGTAAACCCTGCACGTGAGATCGAATCGTTTGAAAACTTTAGTATTTCAAACGGCGAATCTGTAATGGCATTGTTTCTAGAAGCTTTTGCCCACAAATCAAAGCCTACGTTAATTCGAGGGTTAATGCCTATAAGCAACTGATGAATATTTGAAAAAAAGTTTTGTCTCACTGTTTCATTTCCTAACACACCAAGGTTGCTATAGCCCTTTGTCTGGGTATAAAAACTATTAAATACCTTGTACTCTACCCCCCATTTACCTAGTAAAGTCGATTGGGTAAACGACTGCATAGAAATCTCTTTTCTGCCCTCTGAAGATTCTTGATTTTCACCCCCTACTTTGTCATTGAGTGCCCAATCGTAGTTTAAATAGGCAATTTGAGCTTCAGAATCAATTTTCTGGGTTCTATATATATTGATAAAATCAAATACATTTGGTGCTCTATCTGGCATTGTAAAATCATTCTTGTACCAATCAAAAAGCTTAGAAATCTTCGCCTTGTTTTCAGCCTGATTATAGTCTACAAAATCAGGGTTATTGATGCTGCTTTGTGTTAAATAATCTAACATATCATTCACCGTTTGTTCTAAAAAAGGCGACTGTGTAATCGGCGGGCATCCAACTGCACCACACACCAAACCAAAATGCAGACGTGCGTC
>JAHDCS010000068.1 GCA_020629755.1 Flavobacteriales bacterium
ATCCTTTTGTATTCAGTCAAATATACAAAATTAGGTGAAATTACGGACATTCAAATATTTTAATTGTGGATCTCGTTTTTAAGGGTTTACTGCACTAAAGTCTTTACTTGAGTTTTCAGGGAACTTGATTTTTTTTAATTAAAATTGTGAGCATAATAATAAAAAAATAAAAAATGGAAACTATAACCGGTTCTTTAGGTAGCTTTTTTAATTCAATTATGTCGAGTGTTGGCGCTTATGCCCCTAGCTTAATTGGTGGAGTAATTGCACTAATCATTGGTCTTTGGATTGTTCGAATGATTGTAAAAGCAGTAGGTAAAGCATTTGACAGAAGTACTGTTGATGAAACGCTTCGACCTTTTCTACTTACGTTAATAGGATTTGCTCTTAAAGCACTACTGTTTATTTCAATTGCTGGTATTGTAGGCATACCTACAGCTTCTTTTGCTGCCTTAATTGCTGGTGCAGGTGTAGCCATTGGCGCAGCATTTAATGGTTCACTTGGCCATTTGGCTTCAGGAGTAATGCTTTTAGTATTCAGGCCTTTTAAGGTAGGTGATTTAATTGAAGTAGATGGCACACTTGGTTTTGTGAAAGAAATTTCTGTATTTGTGACTTTTCTAGAAACCTTTCAAAACAAAACTGAAATTATTCCTAATGGGGCAGTTACTGCTGGCAGAATCACAAATTACTCAACTATTGGTAACTTAAGAGTTGATATGCCTTTTGGTATTCGCTATGGGGCTGATGTTGAAAAAGCAAAAGAAATCGCGTTAAATGTGCTTAAAAATGACCCTAAGGTTTTACAAGATCCAGCGCCTAGAATTGGTGTGAATAATTTAGGTGAAAACGGCGTTGAGTTTGTAGCATTACCTTACTCAACTGTTGAAAATTATTGGGATGTATACTGGGATACTAGAGAAGCTATTTTAGCTGCTCTTGGAAATGCTGGTTACCAAGCGCCTCTTCCACAAAGAGTCGTAACGATGACTAAGTAAAAACACATAAAATTCAATGTTTTAAACCCTGGCAAAATAAAATTGTCAGGGTTTTCTATTTTTTCTCATTAAATTAGGAATTATAAATGCCGAAATGAAAAAAATTAATCTTTTACTTATTGTGTTTTCAATGCTTGCTTTCTCTTGTAAAGACGAGTGTAAAAAAGTAGATTGTCTTAACGGGGCTACTTGTGAAGAAGGGGTTTGCATTTGTGCTGACGGTTATACGGGAGAAGATTGCGGAACAGAAACCCGCGCTCAATACTATGGTACTTACGCAATGGACAGCACTGATGTGTATTGTGAATTGGATACACCTATATATGTTTCTGGCACACCGATTACAGAATTTAACTCATCATTAGATGGGCTTACCTTTGAAATTTACGAAGACCCTGATAATGTTTCAAGTGTTATCATACAAGATACAAGTAATGTAGATTTTACTTTAAAGGCAAACATTAAAGCCAATAACAACTTTACCATTGACCCTCAAAAGGTAAATATCTCAAATTTGGCTAGCCAATTTAATGTAGATACCGTCACTGCTAGAGGATCAGGAACATTTCAAGATGGTGGTTTTGTAGTTACCTTGGTCTATGAGTTTCCGATTGACCTCACTGATTTAAGCTACCCAATTATAAACGCAGAATGCACACAATCAAATATTTATGGAACTAAAATTAATTAATATGAAACAGGTAATATATACTCTTTTTTTGGGAGGATGTCTTTTTTTAACGTCTTGTAAAGACAAATGCAAGGACATCGTTTGTGAAAATGCCGGAACGTGTAACGATGGCGTATGTGAATGTACAGAAGGATACGAAGGTGAAAGCTGTGAAACACTGAGTATCTCTAAATACTTCGGCACATATCTGGTGACCCCTTCTGAAGAAGAATGCGAAGGTTTATCTATACTTGGACAAAACATTGATTTAAGCCAATTTATTAACAACGGCACAGATCCGTTTGTATTAAAAGTATCTCAAGATGGTAGTTCAATCAATAAGGTTTTACTTCAGCACCTCACCGACCCTTCTGTACTTAACCTTAAAGCTACGGTAAACGGCTCTTCATTCGTGATTGCTTCTCAACCAGGTGAAACTACAACAGTTCTTTCTTTTGATCTAAGCTCTGATGTTTCTGGGAGTGGCTCTTTCTCACAAAATCAAATAAACATCTCCCTTACTAAGGTGAGAAGTGCTGCAAACCAAACCTCAGAATGTTCACAAACACTTTCTGGAACAAAGCAGTAACCGTTTTTTATAAAAAAATTTCAATTAAAGCCATTCTAAACTGAATGGCTTTTTTTATTATAATTATATATGAATAACTCTAGACGAACCTTTTTAAAACTCTTTGGTAAAGCTACTGTATCAACGGCTGTGATGCCTTTATTTTTAGAAAGCTGCGGAAATAACCCGAATCATATATCTAAAGAAGATAAACAAGCGATTATAAAAGATATTATAGGGATTCAGGCCACAGACAAAGATGATGTGATCTTGGCAGAAGGTTTAAGCTATGATGTGCTTATATCATTTAAAGACAATATATCTGAGGATGATTTTTTTGGATTTAACAACGACTTTTTATGCTATATCCCTTTAGATAAAAACAACATCAATGACGGGCTTTTGTGGGTAAATCATGAGTATGCCCATGCCTTATTTGTAAATGGATTTATCGGAGATGACCACACTCAAAAATCTAAAGAAGATGTTGAAAAAGAAAAATATGTTGTGGGTGGTAGTATTGTGCGTATTCAAAAATATGATGGCAAGTGGTCTATTGTGAAAAATGACCCATACAATAAGCGTTTAAATGCTTTTACTGAAATTCCGTTTAACTGGGAAAAGCCTATTGCAAATAGCGGTGTAGCCATTGGCACACATTCGAATTGCTCTGGGGGGATTACCCCTTGGAATACCATTTTAACCTGCGAAGAAAATTACGATATGTATGAGGGCGAAACCATTTACAATGAAGATAATGAGCCCACCTATAAACCTGCCAAATATGGCTGGGATGTGCATTACAATTACCCACCAGAGCATTACGGTTGGGTTGTAGAAGTTGACTTAAAAACAGGTAAAGCGCAAAAACATGTTGCCTTAGGGCGATTTGCACACGAATGTTGTACGCTTGTTCGCTTAGAGGATGGTAGAATTGTCGCTTATTCTGGTGACGATAAAAACAATGAGTTTATTTATAAGTTTATTTCTTCTAAACCCGATAGTTTAAAAGATGGTACTCTTTATGTAGCCAATACCGATAAAGGCAAATGGATCTCATTAAATATTGATGATCAGCCCTTATTACAAGAAAAATTTAAAGACCAAACTGAAGTATTAATAAGGGTTCGAGAAGCGGCAAAGCTTTTGGGCGCTACGCCACAAAACAGGCCTGAAGATATAGAAATTGACCCTATAAACGGAAATGTCATTATTGCCCTTACTAATAACTATGATAAAGAAAATTTCCATGGGTCAATTTTAAAAATAGAAGAAAATGGCACGCATGATGCACTCGATTTTACTGCTGAAGATTTACTTGTTGGCGGAAAAAATTCTGGATTCACTTGCCCAGATAATTTAGCATTTGACAAACAAGGAAACCTTTGGTTTACCTCTGATATGAGTGGCAGTAAAATGCTAAAAGAAGATGGTCCTTACTTTCCGGAATTTAAAAACAATGGATTGTTTTTAGTGCCTAGAACTGGAGCACAAAAAGGGCAGGTTATTCAAGTAGCTAGTGCCCCTAGAGATGCCGAGCTTACTGGACCATGGTTTTCTAACGATTACAAAACCCTCTTTTTAAGCGTACAGCACCCAGGTGAAAATTCTAGTTCTTTAAAAGAACTTACTTCACATTGGCCCCAGGGGGGTAACTCTTTGCCAAAGCCTTCTGTGATCTGTATTTCTGGCCCTCTTCTAGAAAATATTTGTGGGGTTTAGCTCTATAAGCTAAAAAAGGTTAGGGATAGTAGCGGCATCCTTTTGCCTAAAGGCAAAAGATATAGCGAATAGCCCGGCGCTAAAAGCAATGCTTTTAGCGCAACCCCAAAAAAATAAATCAAAAATCACAAAGGGATGTTGCCGTGCTTTTTCTTAGGTAGGCTCAAAGCTTTGTTTTCAAGCATTTCAAAACCCGATATGATGCGTTTGCGTGTAAGTGAGGGCTCAATAACCTCATCGATATAACCGCGAGACGCCGCTCTGTATGGATTCGCAAAAAGCCTAGAATACTCGGCTTCCATCTCTTGGTGTTTCTTCTCAGGGTTTTTCGCTGCCTTTATTTCTTTTTTAAAGATAATTTCAGACGCACCCTTAGCGCCCATTACCGCAATTTCTGCCTTAGGCCAGGCAAAATTTAAATCAGCGCCAATGTGTTTAGAGTTCATAACATCATACGCCCCACCGTAAGCTTTTCGGGTAATAACCGTTATACTGGGCACCGTAGCTTCAGAAAAAGCATACAATAATTTAGCGCCATTGGTAATAATGCCATTCCATTCTTGGTCGGTGCCAGGTAAGAAGCCAGGCACGTCTACCAATACCAAAAGTGGAATATTAAAGGCATCACAAAACCTGACAAATCGCGCTGCTTTTTTAGAAGCGTTAATGTCTAAAACACCCGCTAATACAGCGGGCTGATTAGCGATAACCCCCACTGAACGGCCTGCAATTCTAGAAAACCCAACTACAATATTCTCTGCATACTCTTGATGAACTTCTAAAAACGAATCCGTATCTATAATACCCTGTATTACTTTTCGAATATCATAAGGCTGATTCGGATTTTGTGGAACAATAAAATTGAGCCCTTCTCTTATTTCATTTTCATTGACATCATAAGGTTTTTTAGGCGGCTCGTCTTCGCAGTTTTGAGGAATATAACTCAATAATTTTTTAATATGTCTAATGGCTGTTAACTCATCTTCTAGAGCAAAATGAGTGACCCCTGATTTTACGGCATGCGTATCAGCTCCGCCTAAATCTTCTGAGGATACTTCTTCATGCGTAACGGTTTTCACCACATTGGGGCCTGTTACAAACATATAAGCACTTTGCTGAACCATAAGGGTAAAATCGGTTAAGGCAGGTGAATATACCGCACCTCCCGCACACGGACCCATAATGGCAGAGATTTGTGGAATTACACCGCTTGCCTTAGTATTGCGATAAAATATGTCGGCATAAGCCGCTAAAGACACTACACCTTCTTGTATACGTGCCCCGCCAGAATCGTTAAGTCCTATTAAAGGCGCCCCATTTTCCATTGCCAAATCCATCACGCGGCAAATTTTTTCAGAATGTGCTTCGGCTAAAGATCCGCCCAAAACAGTAAAATCTTGTGAAAATACATAGACTAATCTGCCATGTATTTTTCCGTAGCCTACTACCACCCCGTCTCCGTAGAATTTTTGCTTGTCTAAACCAAAATTTTTAGACCGATGGGTCATCAGCTCGCCTAAGGGCTGAAAAGACCCTTGGTCTAGTAAAATATCTATCCGCTCATAAGCTGTTAATTTGCCTTTTTTATGCTGAGCATCTATGCGTTTTTCACCTCCGCCTAATTTGGCTTGTGCTTTTTTTTGAGTCAATACTTCTAATGCCTCTTTCATTGCGTTTATTTTTAATTACTTTGAAACTCTAAAAGAACCTGATTTTTATCGACAATTTCTCCTTTAGATACATGCACTGTTTTAACCACTCCTTCTAGTTCTGCAGTAATAGCGTTTTCCATTTTCATGGCCTCTAAAATAAAGAGCGTGTCGGCTTTTTTTACCTCTTGATTTTCTTTTACAGAAACCTCTAATACTTTACCTGGCATAGGCGCCTTAACTTTTAAAGACCCTTTTTTGGCTCCGGTTTGAATACCCAATGACTTCAGTAATTTTCGGTCAGCATCTTCTATATCGATGGTATAAGTCATGCCTTTGTATACAACCTCTAAAACATAGTCGTTTTCTTTGTTGGGCAAAAGAATAAAGGTATACGTGTCTTTGCCTCTTTTTATTTTGTAGGTGTTCGGGTGGATTTCTTCTATCTCTAGCGTAAATGCTTTATTATTTATTTTCCCGTTTTGAAAATCAGAATCATTAAAATCAATATCAAAAACGTGATTAAGGATTTTGGCAGAAATCATTAAAAGCTCATTTATTGCTTTTAAAGATACATATTTTTAGCCGCTCTGTTTATGGAATAGCTCGCGTTTGTTATATTCGCAACATATAGTTTATCTGACTTTATTTTGAAAATTTTACTCACAGGTGCTACAGGATATATCGGAAAGAGACTTTTGCCCGTTTTAATTGCAAAAGGGCATACGGTTGTCGCCTGTGTGAGAGACGCCGGGCGGTTTCATCCGCCTAAAAGTTTAGAAGGTAAAATCAACATTATTGAGGCTGATTTTTTAGACAGCAAAAGCTTATTAAAAATACCCAAGGATATTCAGGCAGCGTATTACTTAATGCACTCGATGAGTAACGAGAAAGACTACACAGAAAAAGAGTTTCTATGTGCCTCTAATTTCAGAAAAGTTATTAGTGCTACGCGCGTAAAACATGTGATTTATTTGGGGGGGATTGTCAATAATAAAAAACTCTCAAAACATTTAGGGTCAAGAAAAATTGTAGAGCGTGTGCTTTCTGGGGGGGGATATGTGTTTACAGGCCTTAGAGCAGGTATCATCATCGGATCAGGGAGTGCGTCTTATGAAATCATTCGAGATTTGGTTGAGAAATTGCCTGTGATGATCGCCCCCAAATGGCTCAACACCCAATGTCAGCCCATTGCCATTGGGGATGTGATTACTTTTTTAATTTCGGTATTAAACGACCCCTATACTTTTGATAAAAATTTTGATATCGGCGGACCAGATGTGTTAAGTTATAAAAAGATGCTCTTAGAATATGCCCGCATTAGAGGGTTAAAACGAAAAATTTTCACACTCCCGATCATGACGCCCAGGCTGTCGTCGTATTGGCTTTATTTTGTGACTGCTACCTCATATAAACTCTCATGTGCACTGGTTGATTCTATGAAAGTTGAGGTGGTTTGCCGATTTAATCAATTGGGTAAACTCTTAAACATTACCCCTATGAGCTACCCTATGGCTATTGAGAAAACCTTAGAAAAAACAGAAGGCAACGATATGCAATCCTCTTGGAAAGACGCTTGGATATCGAGCCGCATCAAGGGTAATTTATCTGATTTTACACAAGTGCCTTCTTTTGGTTGTTTGGTAGATAAACGAAGTTTTCAGGTTAAAAACCAAAACAATGCCGTTGAAAAGGTGTTTTCTATTGGCGGAAAAAATGGCTGGTATTACGCCAATTGGCTATGGAAAATCCGTGGGTTTATTGACAAACTTTCTGGTGGTGTTGGTTTGCGACGGGGCAAAACCCAAAACAATAAACTACAAGCCGGAGATGCCCTTGATTTTTGGCGCGTACTTTATGCCAATAAACAAGAAGGACGCTTATTGCTATATGCCGAGATGAAATTACCAGGTGAAGCCTGGCTTGAGTTTAAACTTCAAGAAGAATCTATGCATCAAATTGCAACTTTCAGACCAAAAGGGCTACTCGGCCGCTTGTATTGGTATTTGCTTTTGCCATTTCACAAGCTGATCTTTAGGGGGATGCTTAAGAGAATTTGTGGGTTATAAATTAACTGTAATTTAAGGGCAAATACCTGCAGAGGTTATACCCCCTAGAACCACCCAAGATTTAAGCGACCCATTTGATCCACCAGCAACTAAATTCAAAGAATGAAAATATGTATCGCCACATGATATTCCTGATGATGTTATTCCCATATTTAATATTATAGCTGGATACTGTTGCCCTCCTCCCATCGAATTCATTGGCGCAGTTTTATAACCATTTGCAAGCGAAATGTCTTGCCCAACTCCTGTTGCTAAAACTTGAACTGTAAAAGCCTTAGCGATAGATCCTATCTGAGAAATATTAATGTTTCTATTGAATTGAGAAGTTGTTATTGTTGGTAAAAGGATACGAACGCTTGTAGCTGCTGCAGGAATTCCAGAAATAATATAATTCGTATATGGATCTGTTGCTGAAATAGTGTACTGATAAATTGTCCCTGAAAACAATGTAAAATCAGGCCCCTTTAAATATCTTGTTGCCGTAAAAGTTTGACCAGTATTAGGTGCATCCTCCCAAGTAACGGTTCCTGAACCATCTGTTTTAAGTACTTGATCTGCTGTTCCATCTGTAGTAGGTAGGGTATAATTGCCATTTACATTAAGAGCATCTACATGAGCAGTACCATTGATATCAATTGTGTATCCTGGAGTACCTGTACCTATACCTACTCTATTTGCACTTGCATCTACAAAAATCATATTTGTATTACCGTCACTTTCAATTCTTGTATCGCTATTTGTACCATTATCATTTATGATTAAACCTCCATCAGCTCTGAATATACCTGGCGTATAAATACCATTAGTGAAATTACCAGCCCCATTTAATCTTAGCCAATTATCCCCACTGAACCCTGAAACTGCAAGTTTTCCATCTAATGATATCCCTGATGTATTACTTGTTGTGTTAATATCTAGTTTATTTGTTGGAGCTGCAGTACCTATTCCAAAGTTCCCGTTGCTGTAATCAACCGCAAAACCTGTATTCCAAGTAATAGCGGATCCTGTAGCTCCATACCCACCATATCGAAATACGTAATTTGCCGTGTTGTTATTTACCCCAAGCCCAGAAATAAACTCGTCATATGCCACACCAGTTGTTGTTCTAGTTGGTGTAGTTGTACCCCCAGTATTCCAGTATCTGTGGTAATTCCCAGCGCCGTCATTTGGGTAAATATACATGCTAGTTGCAGCAGATCCTGATACATCTACCCGCAATCTATTGGTGCGGGTAGTACCATTTACATCAAGTTTATCTGCAGGGGTTGTGGTTCCAATACCAACCTCATTACTGGCCCCATCTAAATAGAGTGTGTTTGCATCAAAATTTAAGCTTCCTGTCAAAGCAACGGTGCGTCCATTAGGTACAGTCCCATTTGCACCATATATACCGTTTCCATCATTACCTCCTATGGATGAAGTAGGTTGCCAAGTCCCATCCCCCCTTAAGTATTGAGAAGTTGTTCCATAAGCCAAACTAGTTAAGTTGCCAGAGGCATCGTTTTTAACTAAACCTGCGGTAGTTAAATTTCTTACTCTAGCAGAGCCAACATTAGCAACACTATTCAAATACAATTGACCTGTAGTGGTTAAGC
>JAHDCS010000014.1 GCA_020629755.1 Flavobacteriales bacterium
ATAAAAACACGCTCTTTTTTTATGCCCTCTAAAATTTATTTAGGACGGGATTGATGCATTTACTTTCTTTATAAATTCGAGGAAAAAATTAATGGTGAAAAATAGTTTTATTCTAAAAAGAGGTTTAGTAATAGTATTCAGTGTATTTATTTGCTCTAGTCAAGGATGTATAAAAAAAGTTGAATTTGATGTTGATTTATATTTTGCAGAGAGGTTTACTCAATTTGGTCAAGATTTAGGTTCTGGCGATGAATGTCACTTAGGTGATTTAAATTTAGAAGAATCATCTTGGCTTACAGAAGACATGTCAGATATATATAAGTGGAATTATCGAGCTTATTTTCATGAGAACGGTGATCTTTTATCCGTAGTTTACAATACCAAACTATTAGAGTTTTATAATAAGCTGAAAGACTTTAATCCAAATATTCACCAAATTACAGATGCCCATATCTCATCAAGCATTTATCAAATACGTTCAGCTAATGAAAAATATTATTTAGAAGTTCAAGCTTTAAGTGTTGCGGAATTTAGGTCGAGTAGTAAACTGTGGGGATTTAAAGATTTAAATTTATGATTGTCCGCAAAAACTCATAATTCATAAAAAATAGTTACTTTTATGAAAAGGAATAGTTATGAATATATTCAGTTTCACGGCAAATTTTGGTAGTGAAGATGCTTGTAGAGAGCATTTTAAGTTAGAAAGAGATAAACAAGGGGTTAAATGTCATAGATGCGCACATACAGAGCATTTTTGGATAAAATCTAAGTGGAGTTATGAATGTAAAAAGTGTAGAAGTCGAACATCTTTAAGAAGTGGAACAATAATGCAGAGTTCTAAGCTATCTTTTTTAGTGTGGTACAAGACAATGTTTTTATTGAGCGCTACAAAGAAAGGGTTTTCAAGTAAAGAGATACAGCGCCAGTTAGGGTTAAAGCGTTATGAGCCAGTGTGGGCAATGGTTCATAAATTACGTAAAGCAATGGGCAAGAGAGAAGGTCGTTCTACATTAGAAGGCATGGTAGAAATGGATGAGGGCTACTTTACAGTTGAGTCTTCAGGGTTACAGAAAAGTAAAGGGGTAAGAGGTAGAGGAGCTGTAGGTAAATCAAATGTGTCAATCATGGCTGAATCCACACCTGTTGAAGATCTTGAAACAGGAAAGAAAGATCGAGTAGCAGGATACTTTAAAGCAAAAGTATTAGAGGATCATACTCGGGAGGGTATTAATGAAACCATTACACAATCGATCAATGAGAAAAGTATCGTATTTACAGATAAAAGCACATCTTATGTTGATATTACTGACTTTGTAGAACTCCATCTGACTGAAAAATCAGATGCTAATACAACAAAAACAACCTTAAAATGGGTTCATTTAGTCATTAGTAATGCTAAAAGAAACTTCCTTGGAAATTATCATACAATCAAAGGAAAATACCTGCAACTCTATCTTAATGAATTTGTTTACAAGCTTAATAGACGATATTTTGGTGATCGTATCTTTGAAAGGCTTGTTGTTGCTAACATTACAGGGTTATGACTTTTTACGGACAATCAGATTTAAATTTATATAATTGTGACGGTGCATTTTTAGCTTCTGAAATTGCGTCTAATTCAACAGATAAAATTCAATTATTAAATAATTTCTTTGGAATAGATATGACCGCAGAAGAGTTGTGGATAAAAGGAAGGCTTGGGGGATGGAGTCAAGATGAGGCTAATAATTCAAATATGACTCATATATACAGAGAAAGTCATAAGATTTTTTTGGAAATATTAACCCGTATTTAGTGAATAATTTTTCTAGTAAGTACAGTGGCGAATATGTCACCGGTTACCATAGTCAGTTTTTCACACCTCCACCAATTAGTTTGTAGAGAAATAATTTGAGGTGTAAGTGATTTAAAATGAGATGCAAATACCTTTCTTTTTTCAGTCATTTTGTGATTTTTTTCAGAGGGAGGTGCTAAAAAAAAATAGAGCTATTCAGATTGCTAGCCTATAGGTTTTGACACAAAAATAGAATGTGAAGCTTGTGCGTGTAGCAACTAATCTTTTAAGACTAACTCCACACATCTAAAATGCCGCCCATAAGCGCAAAACAGATCACCCAAAAAATAGCGCCTAAAACAATGGTTTTGGCTTTCATTTTGTGAAACATAGCAAAAGAAATCATCACCGGAACAGCTAAAGTTATGGCTAACATTGCGCCGTGAAGTGCACCATGTTTAAACGTGTGAAAACTACTGAAAACCAATTCGCCTGATTCGTTTATCCCTTTGTGTACAAGTTCAATGGTGAATTTTAAGAACATTGACATCATTAAAGCCAAAACAAAAGAAAGACCATAGACTACAGCCGGATTTTTGGGCTCCATTTCTTCTTTGGTTTTTCCTAAAGAGGCCAGCCATTGCTTGCCAAGAAGTGGGCCAAAATAAAGGGCGCCAAAAGCGCCAGGGATTAATGCAGCTACTAGTACTGCGATATAGTTAATTTCTGGTAACATGTTTAAAATTTTAGCCAAATCTAACTTAAAATGTTTAAACAAAAAACAATCTAGTTTTATAACAGTTTTTGCTTGATGTTAAAGGCAAATACCACAATTAAAAATTGATAAAACAAAATGCCAAAATTAGCCTCACCAAAAATACCAAACTCGGTAAACGAATTGATTAAAACCGGAATAAATACCGCCACAAAAAAGGTGTTTACTGCTTTATTGTTTGATTTTATAAAAGCACGTAGTTGATAAAAAAGCTGCACTAGAACAATTGTAAAACCTACAAACCCTAAATTCATCAAGACTTGAATAAAGGTGTTGTGGGTCATCTTGCCTGCATAGGTATGAGCCGATTGAAAATGCTCGGTGTAGGCAATACGCATATAGCCAAAACCAAAGAGGGGTTCTTTAGGTAATCCTTCGGTTAAAAGCGCCTTCCAAAAAGGCAAACGCCCAGTCATACTCATCACTTCAGACAAATCGCCTTGTTTTAAGAAAATCTGCTGAAACACTACTGGTGATAATAGTGCGGCACCAATTAATACAGTGGTGCCCATCCACTTATTTTGGCTTGTAAACACAAAATAAAGCATAATTAAAAAAAGCCCTATCATTGAAGAACGCGAAGCGGTAAGCCAGAGCACTGATAATCCTACTATAAACAAGATGCTATTCAATAATTTTTTATGATTTTTTTGCCATTCAATTATGGTGCATCCTAGACCCACTACCGCCATCATGCCTAATTCATTAGGGTTCATAAAATATCCACCTAAACGCTGTTCAGATCCGCCATGGGTTAAGCGTAAGAAAATGTCGGGCGCAAAAAAATATCCCCCCAAAAATAAAAGGTTAATCCAAAAGATACTCCATGAAAAAAGATAACTCCAACTGATTTTCTTAAGGGTGTGTTTGTAATTCTTAAAGAATACCAAAAATGTTTTAACATATAAGATCACAAATACAAAGCTCTCTGTATTCATAAGCAACTGAAGGGCAGAGTACCCTGGGTTGGTTGACCAAAGTAAAGAGCAAAGCCCTAAGAAGAGATACAAGCTATAAAAGAAAATTGCCAGAGGTTTGTCAAGAGTCACTTGGTGTAATTTGCCTTTATTGCGCATTGATTTAAGAGCCAAAAACGTGAAAAAAGTCATAGAAAAACGAATCGTAATTTTTAAAATTCTAGTTAGGGTAATATTCTCAGAAAGAGTATAGTACCCCAATATTTTAAAACACAAGATAAGCGTAAGAACACCGAGCATTCGTTTGGCGTATTTTTGAGTTGCATTATCCATTTTTGAGAATCAAAGCATAGTGTTTTGCAAATGTTTTAGCGATAGTTTGCCAATTAAAAGCATGTTTTATCATTTTTAAAGCACCTTGTTTAAAAGCATTAGTCGAGTGCTCGGAGAAGTGTGCTATAGCCTCTTTAAGAGATTCAGTATTCAATGAATCTAAGGCTAATCCGGCATTAAAATTTTTGACATATTCGTGAATATTGCTTTGTTTACTCACAATAAGTGGTATGCCTAGGGCGGCTGCTTCTAAGGGGGCACCAGGTAATCCTTCGTTTCTCGAGGCACATACATACACGTCTAAGCGGCGCAATAATCTTACTTTGTCTTCGCCAAATTTTTTACCATGAAAGCTGATGTTTTTAGAGATATTTAAGTCTTGAGCCATTTTTTTTAATCTATTTTCTTCGCCACCACCACCGATGATGTGTAGGTGAATATTTTTACTGTTTTTTAAAGTGCCTAAGGCGTGTAATAGAAGGTCTAATCCTTTGGTTTTTATGTCTATGCGGCCAAGAAAACCGATGTGTAGGGTGTTGGTTTTTTTCTTTGGGGGGATGGTATATTCAGGGCTAATTTGGCCATTTGGGATTAATAGGCTCTTCTTATAGGAGCTGAAAAAAGAGTGCTCACTCTCTCCGATTAGGTGAATCTTGGCGCAGTGATGGATGATGAATTTATCAAAGCATAAGTGGTATATTTTTTTTCTTAGCATAGACGTTTCAAGTGCTTTTTTATTGTAGGCGCCATGTGGGGTGAATACAAAAGGAATGTTTCTGTGTTTTAAACGTTTGGCGATACTGAAATTTAGAGGAATAAATCCGCCATGCAGATGTACAATAGTAGTGGGGGATATTTGGTTTATGGCCTGTTGTAAATTCGGTTTTAATCTAAAGTCAGTGCCCTTTCCATTGAAAAGTATGGTTTTGAAATTCCGCTTAGGATAATCATGGGTGAGGGTGCTAGGGGTAATCCCCCAAAAACAGACCTGAAGTTTAGCTTTTTTTTGAGCAGAAATAAGTTCATGAAGTACTTTGTTTACACCATTTGCTCTGTGTGGGTTGGCTTTGCCTAATGCGATGTGAATGATCTTCATACGATGCTTGAACTTATAGATTTAATACAATACCACTGAAAAATAACTTGAGAGAGAGCCATGCCTATCACAAGGCCATATACGCCAAATAATTTGAGTAGTGGGTAAGCCAAAACAATACTACATGTACCAGCTAAGAGTTGTCCGTAAAAAAAAGGACGATTCCTTTCAAGGGTGCGCATCCAAAAGCGCATAAATGTGCCAGAAATTACTAGAGCATACAGTCCCATAAATAAGAACATTAAAATAAACGTAGGTTGAGGCTCTTTCGGATACAAGGTTTGAAAAATAGGTTTATAGCTCAATAAGAGAAGACTGCCCATCCCCCCGAAAAAAATAAAAGAGGTTAACGCGCTTTTTCTTAGATAGCTAAACATGACTTTGTGGCCGCTGACTTGTAAGAGTTTAGAAGCACTTAAAGGTATTTTATGTTCTAGCAGTTGCAAGAATACACTGATTACCCCCCAAAAACTTTGCACAATCCGTACCATGCCTATTACGCTTAATGCCAGAAATTCAGCCCCTATAAATAAAAAGAAATGTGAAGAAAAAAACTGCAGTATACCTCCCATGATTAAATGACTTGAAAAAGAGAAATGTTCGCAGATGGTACGTTTGATAAATCTGGTGTTTTTTAAAGATAAATACCATTTTGGAAGGTATAAAAGTGCAACAAAGCACATGGCAATGCTTTGAATAAGTAAGATTCTTTCAAGGGTTAAACGGGTAAAGAAATAACCAAGTAATGCGATTTGTATAACAATAGATAGTCCATCATAAATGAGCGTTGTTTTAGCTGAAGAATCTTTAATAAAACACAAGCGTTTCGAAAAATCATACAGTAAATAAGCCATTAGAAAAAAGGCGGTGTAGCTTGGTAAAGAAAAAATAATAAGCTCTACACCTAAGTGTTTGAGAAGATACGAAAGGGCAAGAAAGATCAAAGCAAGCGTTAGGCTAAGTGCCAGTGCCAACATACTAAGTGTCTGAAGATAAAGGGTCGAGCTCGAGGTTTTTTGAGCAAATTTGCTGTAAGCAGGTACCGATAAAAAATTTTGACTCAAATTTCCAATGAAATAGACCAACATCCAGAGCAAAGAGAGTGTGCCAAAATCTTTAAGACCGAGAGTTTTAGAAACAAAAAGAGCAAATGTAAAATTGTATCCGCTCACTAAAGTCTGGTCGGTTAAAAACCACTTATTTTTTAAAATGCTTTTCATCGATTCAGATAGATTTTCACTGTTTTTGATAGACGCTTTAATAGACTTGTATTTGCTTTGTAAGCAAAGTTACTGCCCAGATAATCACCGGTGTAGTTAGAGGCTTTGTGCATGCCATTCAGTACCAGTTTAATGTTTTTGATGTTGTGCTTTTTGCTTGTGTCTTCTAAAAACGGAAGCATTGATTTAGCTGTGTTTTCTGCTCTAATAACACATAGGTTCTCCGTGCATAATTGCATAATTTTAATGGTTTCTCTTGCAATTGAAAGCGCAGGCATATCAAAGAGTACAAAGTCAAATTCGGCTGATAAAGCCTCAATTTTTTGTGGCGTTTCTTTATCAAAATACAAAGGGATTGGGTCAATTTGCGTATGCCCTGCTTTAATATCAACAAACAGTTTAGATTGATTTTCTTTGTAGAGTTCTTCTAAAGTAGCCTTGTTAGAGAGGTAGTCAGCAAATCCAGGTTTTCTAATAGTTGTTTTTCTTAGATTACCGTCAATTAAACAGACGTTATAGCCCATTAAAGCTAAGGCTTTACTTAACCCCCTTGCGATATGTGTTTTGCCTTCTTTTTTTTGGGGGGATGTGATGCCAATTTTAACTGAAGGTTGACCGGCAGTTTTATCGAGTATTTCTGCGGCCATTATCTGAAAATCTTCATGAGTTTGTGCCGTGTTTTTGTGCAGCTTAATACTGCTGATAACACCAAGAGAGCTGAAGTTTTTAATCTCACTAATTGAGCTAAGAGAGTTTTTGAGATATTCTTTTATATATACTAAGCCAAGGGCAAACACAAGACCGATAAACCCAGCGATCACCAAGGTGAAAAAACGTTTTGGATGCGCTGCGTTTATTGGTGTACTGGCTTTTTGTAAAACACGGTGAAAGGTGATGTTGGCAGCAGCGGCAATGGCGGCTTCTGTTTTTTTCTCAGTTAAAAAGGTATAGACTTTTTGATTGAGATTAAACTCGCGCTCTAACAAAATCATTTTTCTTTCTTTTGTAGGCAAGTCATCTAAAGCGCGTTCGGCGGTTTGGATGGCTTTGATTATTTCAGTGTGTTTTTCTTTTAAGTTTTTTTGCGTGTTGCTTACACTTTCATTTAAATAACTCGTTAAGTCTTGTAATGTTAAATCTAAAGCCTTTACTTTTTCATTGTCTGGAGTGTATTTAATTAAGAGTTCTTTTTTTTCAGCTTGAATAGCTTTTATTTTTTTGATGATTTCTGTAGAGAGTAAATCGTTAAAAGCCTCAAAATTTGGAGCCAGTTCTAATGGGTTTTTTTGTTGCATATATGACTTTAGGCTGTCAATTGCCCTGATGTTCATTTCTAAATTGGTTAACTGAATTTTTTGCTGTGCAATTTTTCTTAGATCGGTTTCGGTTTCTTGCCGCATGTTTAAAATGCGCTTTTGCAGCCTGTATGTTTCAAGGGCATCTTCAGAACGGGTGAGCTTTTGATTGACGTCTTTAAGCTGTTTGTCAATAAATTCAACGGTTTTTTCAGCGGCGTAGATTTTGTTTTCTACATAGTCTTCAATGTATACGCGCATTAGGGTGTTTAAAAAACGACTTGCTTTTTTTGGGTTCTGTGCGCTAAAGTTTAAATGAATAACTGCTACTTCTTCTTTGGTGGGGTAAACATCTAAATACGGAAGGATGTATTGGCTAATTAAAAGCTCTTTATTAAGTATTTCAAAACGGTATTTGTCAGAAAATTTTAAGTGTTTCTTTTTACGGAGTAAAGCCTGGTTTTTTTCAATAGTTAATATGCTGTTTTTAAAAGTGATGGGCGTTGAAAAAGAAGAGCTGACACTAAAGTCTTGATTTTTGTTGTTAAGCGTAAAATGAGAAGAGTCATGAATAATAAGGTCGAATATTTCGCCTGCTAAAAGAGCGTTTTTTTCATACGATACTTTGAATGGGCAATCATCATACAATTCAGTTGATTTAAGTTTTCCAACGCGCAAATAGCGCACGTCAAAATCTAGGCTGTCTAAAACTTGAGAGAGCAGTATTTTAGAGGTTAAGACTTCAACCTCAGTGGCTATTTTATGCGTGTTAGAAAATACATCAAAGTTTTTAAATAAATTGGCACTTGAAGCCCCCGTATTAATGTCGTCTAATTTGAGTTTGCTGTGCGCCTGATATCTTGGTGTGGCGTATTGAAGGTATTTGTGTGCGATCAGTAAGCAAATACCTACACACAGTAAGATAAAAGGTAAAGCCTTGAGTAGATTAAGGAGATGTTTTTTGAGTTGTTGTTGCGGATCCATCTTAATTTTTAAATAATGAAAACACAAGTGCTATGGTTGTGAGAACACTTGCAAAAGGGATAAGTGTTGGAGCTTTTTTATCAAGTTTTTTACCTTTTGAAGAAGGGATGTGTATCACATCACCGTGCTTGAGTAAAAGATTGGTTTTTTGAATTTGATCGGCTCGATTCAAATTCAGTTGATAGGTTTTGTTGTCTCTAATCAAAAGCACAGATTTTGTATTGGCATAAAAGTTTGTGCCTCCTGCTTTCGCTATATATTCCAGAAGGCGATTCTCTTGTTTTTCAATGGGGTAATTCCCCGGATCTCTAACCTCACCTAAAATACTCACCGAGTGGTTCAGAATTTTAAGATCTATGATGGGATTTTGAATATGTTTTTTATAGTGTTCACTTAGTTTTTGTTCAGCTTCAGAAATGCTGAGCCCTTCAATTTTTATGTTTCCGATCATTGGTAAGCTCACCGTTCCTTCGCTGTTGATCATTTCCCATTTGCCATAGACTTCATTAGAATTGTAAATGCCGTAGATTGAACCAATGCTTAAATCATCGTGATTCCAAATACTTAGGCTAATTTTATCATCGGCTTTTAGCTTATATGTGCTTTGAGGTGTCATTTGGTCTATAGATTGTACTTGATCTCTTTGTTTGTCAAGCATATAGGTTGAGCGACAAGACCCTAAAAATGCCATACAAGCTATGCCGATGAATATTATGTGTTGTTTTTTCACTGGTTTAGTGGTTAACAACAAGTTGAATTAAAAATAGGGCTACAACTGCAATAGCAGCAAGCGCCCACTTGCGCTTTTTGATCATGGTTTCTTCTCTTTGAATGAAGGCATTGAGTTCCATGATTTTTCGAATCAAAAAATGAATGCGATCACTTGTTTTTTCATTTTTAGAGACATAATCGTATGCTCCATATTTAAGACAGTTTACAGCAACCTTTACGTCGTCTTGACCTGAGAGTAAAATAACTTGAATATTCGGGTCGTAAGCCTTAATACGTTTAAGAACATCTAGCCCGTTATGGTCGCCAAGGTTATAGTCTAGAAGTATAACTTTAGGTTGTTTGTAAAGATTTTTAAGTGCCTGTTTGCCATTGTTGAATACACAGATATTGCTATGTTCTTTTTGAATAAGTTGGCTCTTTAGAATTTCTGCATAAAACAGATCGTCTTCTATGATAAAAATCATTGGTTTTTTTGCATTTGTTTTCATGATATTGATTTTAAGGGTATTAAATTAAGCAGCAAGTTGTTTGATAATCGAGTTGATGTGATCGGCAGCGTAATGATCTTTTAAAATGTACCGCATAGAGCGAAATGTATGATAACTCTCCATAAGCGTTTCGTTGTGCTCGCCTGTAATAAAAACCACTTTTTTTCTGGCCGTGTTTTTATCGACATATTCTAAAAAGTGATGGCCTGAAATATTGTGTTTATTTTCTAAGTCCAGATAAAAATCAAGCAAGATTAAATCTGGATTTTCACCGATGTGTTCTAAGCAATCCTCTGCACAAGAAAAAACTTGTGTTGAGATGTGTTTATGTCTGCCTAAAAGTTCTTTTAAATATGCTCTGTAAAACGGATCGTCTTCTACAATAAACACTTTTTTTTGATTTGGGGTTGTTTTCATAATTCCTTTTGCTATAAGAATGACGAAAAACGATCCAAAAACATAAAGCACTTATAGTCAATTGGTTAATTTTTTTCCGATGTCACGAAAATTCTCTTTTAAAGAGAGTTTTCTCAAATCGAGAAGATTATTGAAAATAAGATAGAGTCAAAGTGTGTGCAAGCATAGCTACACCTCTTTGTTCTGAATCATGCGGTAAAGGGTAGATTTGCCAACATCTAAAATGTCTGCCACTTTACTGATATCTCTAGGATATTTATCAAGATAGTGCCTTATAATTTGTGCATTATATGCTTTTAGGCTCATTTGTGTTTTTAAAAGTCCATCAAGTGTGTTTGCAGATTTAAAGATAATGTCTGAAGCACTAATCTGATCGCCTTCACTCATCACATGAGCCAACTCAATGACAGATTTTAATTCTCTGATATTCCCAGCAAAAGGATGACTTAAGAGTTTCTTTTTTGCATCCTCACCTAAATGCTTTGCTTTAAGTTTGTTTTCTTTGGCAAAGTGCTCAATAAAATGATCGGCGAGTAAAAACAAGTCTGTTTTTCGTTCTCTTAAGGGTGGATTGTGTATGGGGAGCCCCATTATTCTGTAATAAAGATCTTCTCTAAAAGAGCCATTTTCAACCAATTCTGATAAGTCTTTATGTGTCGCAACGATTAAGCGTGTATTTATCTTAATAGGAGAAGTGCCACCGACCCGTGTGATTTCTCTTTCTTGAAGTACGCGTAAGAGTAGCACTTGGGCAGACGCCGGAAGCTCGGCAATTTCATCTAAAAAAATTGTGCCATTCTGTGCTTGTTCAAATTTGCCAATATGCCTTTGGTGGGCACCTGTAAAAGCCCCTTTTTCATGGCCAAATAATTCACTTTCTATTAAGTTTTCTGCAATTGCAGCAATATTTACGGCAATAAACTTGCCTTTTTGAAAGCCAGAATTGTAGTGAATACATTTGGCAACAAGTTCTTTTCCACTCCCTGTTTCTCCTGAAATGGACACATTAATGTTTGTTTTAACGGCTTTGTCCATTAATCGAAACACATCTTTAATAGCAGGCGAATTGCCTATAATGGTGTTTTGGTAATCGTATTTTTCTTTTACTTCAGCAGAGAGCACCTCTACCTTTTCTTTTAGAGCTCTGTTTTTTGATAGATTAATCAGTGACTTCCAAAGTCTATCAGTGGTATCTTGGTCTTTTACAATG
This sequence comes from Flavobacteriales bacterium, assembly GCA_020629755.1. GTDB lineage: Bacteria > Bacteroidota > Bacteroidia > Flavobacteriales_G > JALEGO01 > JAHDHZ01. The sequence goes on from JAHDCS010000014.1 coordinate 11,242, forward strand.
TAATCGTAGACCTCTTCTTTTTTAATAAGATCTAATGCTTTTTTGATGTCTTCGTTTGAAGAGATAAATATAATGGGCGTATTAGGCGCTTGTTTTTGGATGTCATTACAAAGCACATCTCCTTTGTAGTCAGGCAATGAAAGATCTAAGCAAATAACATCTGGCTTTAGATTTAATGCTTCTAAACAGGCTTTGCCTTTGCTAAACGTATGGAGCTCATACGACGGATTTAAAGCCAAATGATGTGTTAGTAGCTTAGCGTAAAACGGGTCGTCTTCTACTAAAAAAATACGTAAATGATTCATCTGTTGAGCCATATCAGGTGGCTTACGGGAAAAAGCATTACATAGTTTCTATTTCTTTTTTTAGCCCGTCAATTAGACCGTCAAAACTATTGATTAATTTAGGTACAAGCGTATTTAAAACCTCTTGGCTTTCTGGGTTGGGCATTTGATTAGCGTGTTTTTCAATCTCTACGATTTCATCTTTAAGCTCATTAATATCAAGTATAGCGAAAGAAGGTTTTATTTTATGTGCCGCTGATTTTACATTTGGCCAATCTTGACTTTGAAAGCTGTTTTTGATGGTGTCTACAGATGAGGGCGTTTCATCAATAAATAATTGAATCATTTTCTTAACAAAATCAGTGTTTCCTGCAGCTGTTTTTTTGAGGTTTTCTAGGTTAAACATAGCTTGGTGTTTAAAGGTTTAATAGGGTTATAATCTTATTGATTAAGTCTTTTTCTTCAAAGGGTTTAGATAAATAATCGCTCATGCCAGCATCCAGACATTTTTGATCATCCCCCCGAATAGCATTTGCAGTTAAAGCAAGAATTGGCCAATCTAACTTAAGATCTTGTCTGATTTTTTTGCTTGCAGTAAGCCCATCCATTACAGGCATTTGCATATCCATTAGTATCAAATCATAAGTATTTTTTTGTGCCATTTCCAGCGCGATTTGACCATTGTCAGCAATGTCGATTTTAAGCTTGTATTTTTCTAAAATGCTAGAGGCATAAAATTGATTGATTTTATTGTCTTCGACCAGTAAAATACGTTTGTTGATTAATAACGCTTCTTGTGTTTTGTTTTTTTGGGGGGATTTAAGATCAAGGCTTAGGGGAATTTCTTCTTTTTGAAATTCAAGTTCTACATAAAAATCAGACCCTTTATTTAGAGTGCTTTCTACCCAAATTTTACCGCCTTGTAACGTGGTGAGTTGTTTGGTAATGGTTAATCCTAAACCAGTTCCGCCATATTTTCTAGTGGTACCATCTTCTGCCTGAGAAAAACTCTTAAAGATGTGGTCTAGTTTTTCTTTTTCAATACCAATGCCGCTATCAGAGACTTTAAACTGTAAGGTTACATTATTGTGTGTTTCTCTAAGAGGTACAATAGACAGTATGATGTTTCCTTTTTTTGTAAACTTAATGGCATTGCTTAAAAGGTTAATTAAAATCTGGTTTAATCGTGTTGGGTCACCAATGATGTTAAAGTCCTTTAAAGAGGCATCAATCTGAGCGTATAGTGCCACATCTTTTTCACTTACTTTGTATTGCAAGGAGTCAATAAGGGTATTGGCTAAGGTATTGATGTTGAAAGATGCCGATTCAAAGGTCATTTTTCCGGACTCTATTTTTGAAAAATCTAATATATCATTGATAATCACCAACAAGTTTTCTCCAGATTGCTGAATGGTATTTAAGTATTTTTTTTGTTTTTCACTTAAAGGGTCGTCTTCTAAGAGTTTACTCATCCCTAAAATAGCATTCATAGGAGTTCTAATCTCATGACTCATATTGGCTAAAAAGATCTCTTTTGAATGCATAGATTCTTCAGCGATATTTTTGGCTTTCAGTAATTCTAATTCTGTGGCTTTAAGTTTTGTAACATCAATACCATATCCAATGACCATTTGTAAATGCCCTTTCAGATCAAAAACAGGAGAAAGACGCCTAATGTGGTATTCAATCTCGCCTTTTTGATTGATGACTTTTTCTTCCCACTCATATTGTTTCTGAGTGTTTTTGGCGTTATTAAATTTTTCTCTGCGTTGTTCGGCAATTTTAATAGGCTTGTTCTTTTCTTTAACATAATCAAAGTCTGTTTTTCCAATAAGCCATTGCCTGATTTCTTGATTTTTAACCGCTACGGGGTTAATAAACGTGTACCGATGCTGATGATCAAAAGCCACTACATCTGTGGGTAGGCTGTTTAAGATATTTTCATAAAAAACTTTTTGTTTATCAATTGTCGCAGTGGCCTGTTTTATGGATGTGATGTCTTTGCCGTAAATATTTACATAGCCATACTCTTTAATGGGGGTAAAAGAGAGCGCATAATCAGTGCCTTTAGCATTTACCTCAAGATCAAGTACTTTTTGTTCTTGTAAAACACGATCGACAATCTCTTTTAAGGGTGTGTCAAAAAGATTTTTTTCATTAATAGCGAGTTCATCTAATAAAGGTTTGCTTGCGTCATTAAAAAAAAGAATATTGCCTTGTTTAGAAATTCTGAATACCGGATTGGGGTTTTGCTTCGGGAATTTTGAGACTGAGTCAATGCGTTCGATTTGTTTTTTAGAAAGTTCATAGAGTAAACACGCTTTTAAAGAAACACCAAATTTTTCAATTACAGAAGAGAGTTTATTGAGTTCAATAGAGCTAAAGCGGCTTTCTTTCTGTGAGTATATGACCATAAAACCAATGTCAGAAAGCTTAAATATGGCATAATCGCCTTTGGTTTCTTTACACACTTCAGGGTATTGGTTTTCTTTGAGATCTACATTGATAAACCGTTCTTTTTGAAGGTGATGGATTAACGTATAGTTTGATTTTAGCTGTTCTACATGTGTTTTAATTTTAATAGGATATTCGTATTGTATAGAATAATGATCAGAAGCGTAAGGGTCTACAGAGCCATTACTGGTATAAATGGCAGCATGTTGGTAATTTTTTCTAGAGAGTAAAATTTTAACAAAGCCTTCGGCTGCTTTTTTAAACTCTAGTGAGCTTCCAATACTTAAAGAAAGCTCATAGAGTAAGGATATTTCAGAAATAATATCGTTCATCTTATAAAATGCCTACCACAATTGTTTTGTTGAAAAACTCAAGCTTACCACCATCGCCAAATGAAGAGATTTCTCCTAGGGTTAAAACCCCATTTGGTATAATGTGGTCTAAGTTTTTTTCTTTGAGTTCTTCAAGCACAACACCTAGTTCATCTTTAAAATCATCCCCTAAAAAAAGTACCCTTGAAATACAATCAAAAATAAGGCAGTGGTTAACGTTTTTATTTCTTTTGGATAGACCTTGAATAGCGGCTTGTCTAGCAGCATCAACAAGTGTTTTTTTATTGCCTTTTAGTATGGTAAGTACAGAATTTTTTGGCACTGCACCAATACATATCAAAGACTGATTTTCGCGCAATAAGGGGTCTCTGACGACAAATTCTTCGTAGTCTTTTTTGATTCCAAAAGGATACGCTTTAGCTAAATCAAAGAAATTATTTTGGGTAAAGGTTTTGCCTGAATCTTCTTCGACAACTTCTTTATAAACATCAAAAGCACTGACCCAATTAAGTCCATGAATAGTGTTTTTCTCAGTTTCAGTTGCAACAAATGGTCCTTTGAGTTCTTCCCATCCGTGCTTTACGCCAGATGAACTTTTAGTAGGAATAACAAAAAGAATGGCGGCATCTTGCACAAGCCCTTGAGGGGTAAATACACAAGGTTTTTGTACAAAGTCTAAATAGCCAGCGCCTCCTCCAATATAGGTGCATGAGTCGCTGTATGTATTGTATAATTCATCTAAAAAATGTGCAATATGAGCACTTAGCCCATCAAGTAAGCATAAAAGTGTACTGTTTTTGTCTTTAAAATTTAGTGTGGGTAGTTTTATGCTCCCCTCTTTCATTTGTACCACTATGGGGTTGTTAGGGCTGGTTATTTTTTCGATGGTTAATCCTTTGTCACTGTGTTCGCCTTTATAAATCACAGAAGGGTAAACCCCGCCATAAAACCGAAGGTTTTTTTTGTTTAATTCGTCAATGAGTTTTGGGATGTCGATGGTGTTTTTCTCGCCAATAAAAAACTGAAGAACATCATCTTTTGATGGAGAAAGTTTTTCAATTTGGGCTAAAACTTCAGGGATAGATCGGGTGTGGATATTCATAATATACTAGGTTAAAAAATAAAAAATAAAAATGATAAAAGGGCTACGCAAAAGACCAATAGGTTCATTAAATCTGCTTTGATGTTTTGTTTGTGATGATTAATGTTATGTTTTTGTGTTTTGAGGGTTAAAATTTTTTCTATGCTTTTTTCTAGTTTAAAAAGCACGTTTTCATCTTTTACAATATAGTCATATGCACCTTGCTTAAGTAGTTTAACAGCGATGTCTATTTTTCGTTGTCCAGAAAGTATGAGCGTAGGAAAACGCTTGGTTCTTTTAAGAAAAAAATCACCATTTTTGCTTTCGCCCAAATGGTAGTCTAAAATTACCACATCTGGGTTTTGATGAAGCGCTTTAAGTAAATCATGGCCCTGTGTGAAGTACTGTACATTCCAGTTGTTATGTTCTGAAAAATGAAAGGCTAAAAGCTCTCGAACCACTTTGTTGTCGTCTAAAATAAAAATAAGGGGTTTATGCTTAGTTGTGTTCATAACGTTTGATAAAGGTGTTGTGTAACATGAGTTGTTTTTTTGAGTAGTATGCTTTTTTCAGTAGAGCATAATTCTTTTTAATCTTTAAAACATTGAGTAATTCATGCAGAAAAAAACCACCAAAAAACAAGACGATACAAGTTAGGTGCGCAGCTAAATTTGAGAAAGAGAGTGTGGTAGCCATCAATAGTAATATAAAGTGCGAACTTAAAATAGAGAGGGCTGCAGTCTGGTGATTAAATCCGAGTTTTAACAAAAGGTGATGAATGTGGCTTTTGTCGGCTGAAAAGGGCGATTTCTTTTGCATTATTCTTTTGATAAAAACACGAAGCGTATCCCATGTTGGGATAAAAATAAGCGCAAATACTAAAGGGATTACGATTGGGTGTTCTGCGGTTGTGCTGAGAAGTTCAAGCACTCCGCTTCCAAATATAAATCCAAGAGGCAAGGCGCCGGTATCTCCCATAAAAAGTTTGGCTTTTTTCCAATTAAAGGGGAGGTACCCTGTTAATGCAAAAGCTAAAAAGAGAAAAAATAAAGCGTATGACATCCCCCCCAAAAACATAAAACTAATGGCAAATAGCATGCTGTTTAATAGTGCCATCCCGCCTGCTAGACCATTAATGCCATCAATTAAATTAAACGCGTTAATAAAACCTACTAGAAAAAAGAGGTGTATGAGAAATGAGAGCGCATAAGGTAATGGATAACCGGTAAGAGGAATGGTGTTAAAAAGGCATTCTGGATGGGTGCCTAGCCATGCTAAGGCCAGTAAGGTCTGGATGCCTAGTTTTTTTAATGAAGAGAGGTTTTTTAAATCGTCAAGATAACCAAGTAGGCAGAATCCTAAAATACACATAAGCCAAATAGGCGATAGCGTTGTGAATGGGAGAAAACAAATAGCAGCCACACTTACCGGAAGAATAAAAGCAAGTCCACCGCCTGCGGCCGTTGGTGTTATATGTGAAGACCGCTCATTAGGCTTTGAGACAAGCCCTAGTGCAGCAGCCTTAGTGATTAAGGTTAAACATAAGTGCTTAGCGCTAAATATTACAGCCACGCAAACAGCGGCAATGAGCAAGATTATGATGTAACTAGAAGAGATCATCTGTTTTCGTAAAATTTTTGGTTATACATTAGGTGTGCAAGATGTTTTTGAACATGTGATTTAGGTAAGTATTCTAAGGTTTTACTTTGTATGTTTTGTTTGGCATATCCCTTTTCAAGACTTTTAAAAATTTGAAGATATGACTGGGCAATATGCTTCCAGGTATATCTCTCTTCTGCAATTTTGTAGAGTTCTAAGCGCATTTTTTTAAGCGTATTTTCTGAGGTGTGGGTGCTTAAAACACTCAAGTCTGATACGTTTTTAAAATAAAGGGCCTTGTGCTGAGTGGTTTCTTTGTTGTAGGATACATTGAATGCAAAAACAGGAAGTTTTAAGTACATGGCTTCAACTAAAGATGGGTTGGTGCCTCCGGCGCTGTGGCCATGCACGTATACTTTGGCGTTTGCTCTTAAAACATTGAGTTCTTTTTGTGCATAGATTGGGTCTAAAAGGTGTAGGTTAGGGTAGAGTGTGCTTTGGTATTGTTCCTTAAGTGCACGGCCATAGGGCGAATGATTCCAGTTGCCTACAAATACAAGTCTTTGCTTAGTTTGCGCGTACGCTTTTAAAATAAGATGGATGTTATTCTCAGGCTCTATTCTGCAGACTGAAAAGGCGTAGTCTTTAAATAAAAAAGGATAGGTTTGGTAATCTTTTGGCGTACATGTGGGATGACTCACATGATCGGCCCCGTAAGCCACTAAGTAACTTAAGGTTTTGTAATAGATGGCCGTATATTTTTTTAAAGCCGCATTGTCTGTAATATCAATGTGTGAGTATTTAACGGCCAAATATTCAGAAAATTTAAGATACTTTTTAACCCATCTGTTCCATTTGGGTCTTCGCCATTCAAGACCATCGATATGTACAATCATTTTTTTTGACGAAAAAAGACGCACAAACGGCATAATAATCCCCCCAGATACACCTAGTATGAGTAGATAATCGGCATAAAAAAGAGCGTGAATAATCGAAAGCACATCATAAAATATACTTGAAAGCCCATTGGCTGATAAAGGCAAATAATAACATCTTGCGCCTTTATAGTAGCGTTTGCGCTCTGATTTAGTATACAATTTAGAAGATCCGTACACCGAAAGGTCTATCTTTTTTGAAAGTCTACGGACCAGATGTTCGGCCAGTGTTTCAAACCCACCGTACCTGGCAGGTACTCCGGCTGTTCCGATGATGGCTATTTTCTTTTTTCTTTTCATTTTATTAAAAAGCATGAATAATCATGCCGTTTTCATAACTATTTCATTTTCAGTTAGTTTTGGTTTTAAAGAGTCTTTGTTTGTCTTGTTTTTAGACAGAGATTCTCTTTTTGAGAATAATGATGTTATTGTTTGTTGCATTTGACTCTGGAACACGGAGCTGCTGAATAGGGTGCTGTGCGCATAGGCTCGACGGCTTAAGTCATCGTAGAGGGTTTTGTTACAGGCTAAGTGTTTAATGGTTTGACTTAGTGTATTTATATGTTTTGGGTGGATGTGATAGCCAACGCTTTTGTTTGGGCTAATTTCAGCAATACCTCCTACAGGAGGTACAATTACGGGTGTGCCGTATGCCATCGCTTCAAGTGCAGTAAGGCCAAAGGTTTCTATCCAGGCACTAGGCAAGGATAAGTTTACAACCAAATTGGCTTGTTTGTAAAAGCGGTGTACGTCTTTTTGTTTGGGGTAAATCTTTAGATTTTTAACCGCCCTATATTGGGCTTTAAATGCTGCGATTTTTTGTGTATCTGCATTTAAAACTAAATGAAAGGTGATGTTTTTAAGACTCTTGGCTACACGTACAAACTGGTAGATGCCTTTGTAAGGTTTAAAAGAACAGAGCATAAGTACATTAAAGGAGGCGTTTGTTTGTGTCTTTGATTTTTGAGATTGAGCAATAAAATGATCATCTAAAGCATTGTATATTCTAGAAAAAGGCTTCAGATGAGCATAGTGGTTTTGCACGTAATCAGATACAAAAATAAAATGAGAGGCTGTCTTTTTAGCCATATAGACCAGGGTCGATTTTAAGGCAGAATGCAAAGACACCTCATGGATGTGGTAGAGTACCTTAGCGCCTTTTAGTTTGCCTGCCAGTGCAGCAGAAAAAGGCAAAAGGGTATTGATGTAAATAAGGTCTGTTTTTTGGGCATGTTTGATCAAAAACCAAAATAAGTAGGCTTGTGCCTTTAAAAAATAGAATAGCGTTATGATTTTATACTTACTGTAAGTATATGGGATGGTTTGTTTGTGTGGCAAGTCTGATAAAAAACCTTCAGAGTTAGAACATAAGACGGTATTCTTTCCAGGATAAGACTGCGCGACTTGCCGAAGTATTTTAGGGCTACCGCTGTAGTCGTTTAACAGGTGAACAAAATAGGTGTGATTAGGCAGATTGGGCATATAGATTATAATAATGGGTGATGTGATTGGCTTTTCTTTGCCAGGTAAAATAATTAAGGTGTCTTGCTTTAGCGCCTTTGCTGAGTTCTTTTAGTTGTTTTGGTTCTTTGAAGAGTAGAGCTAACTTGCTAGAGAAAGCGTTAATTGCGTTTTGGTAGTTGGGGTAATACGGAATTTTATAACCACACCCCTCTGTAATGAACTCGCCTGGTCCACAGCCATCAAAGCAAAGTACGGGTAATCCCGCAGAAAGGGCTTCTGAAACAACCATTCCGGCACCTTCATGCGAAGGAAATAAAAACACAGAGGCTTGTGTGTATAGCGCCATAAGTTCAGAACGCTCTATCCAGTCTATGAATACTACCTTGTGCTTAATACCCAGGCTGTGGGCTTTTTGTTCGAACGTATTTTTTAATGGGCCTTTGCCCACTAAGGTGAGCTGAACCTTTTGTTGGTTATGTCGGTCTAATTGATGGTAAAACAAAGCAAAGCTTTCTAGTGTCACATCAAAACCCTTAAGTGGCACAAAGCGGCCTACAGAAAGAATGTTAAATGTTTTTTTGGGGGGATGTTGATTCGATGACGGATAAGGCGCTGAGCCTACTGAGGGCAGTAAAGAGGTTTTTGGTGTTGCGCGTCTGTTTTCAATTTTGCTTTGCGCTTTTGAGTGCATGCAAAAGATATGTTGCGTCTTTTTTCTGGATAGATATACCAAAGGATCGATGTTCCAAAACCATAGTTTTAACATGTAATTTAAGCGGTTTTTTAAATAGCTTATTAGACCATAGTGTGTTAGCAAATAGGGTTTTGGGATTTTAGGATGGTGACCAACGGGCCCCCAGAAGGTTGGTTTTTTAAATACCCACAATAGAGTGGGGGCCCAATCGGTATGAAAATTAAGGTTGTGGGCAATATCAAATTTGAGATTTCTTTTAATTACAAACAAAGGCAAAAAGCATTGCCATAAATAAAAATAGAGCATAGCTCCTCTCGATTTTTTTTTCCAAAAACGCATCCAGTACGGAAGATCGTAATACAAAAAACAGATATTTTTATAATGAATACTTGGGTGTTGTGATTGATACCTTTCAATGGCTTCTTGGTTGTTTTTTCTTGTGATGGCAATCACCTTATGTTGATGTGCTAGATGAATGATCATTTGCCATCCCATTCCGTCTTCAGATCCTTTGTAAGGATTTATAGCATAAGCGCTTGCAAGAATTGTTTTCATGCTTATGCTTAGGCAATCCGTGTGCCTAAAAATCTTAAGTATTGATAGCCAGCCTCTTGTGTGTTTTATTAGCCCCTTTACCGCTCCCGATTATAGACTTTATTCTCAAAATGAGACAGTATTCGAAAATGTTTATTGGTGTAAATATTTGGTTATCAGTTTTTTATATAAAAAGGCATATGCTTTGCATTAAGTAGATTAAAAAGAAAACCATGTCTACATCCTTTTTGCAAGAAGATTGCCAATTGATCAAAGAAATAGTATCGCCTTTAGATGACACCCTAGAAATAACATCCCCAAAAATCCCCCCAAAACAAACACATATTACCCCCTTTTATTACACACAAAATAGAGATAAAAGCATCCGTTTCTTATTCAAGACCACCAACATATATCCTGGGTTTTTAGACATGTATAACAATAGCTCTATACGCGCCAAACTTTATAAATGTATGGTGCGATTGGTTTTTCTCATCCCCATTTTAAAACGGCTTGTATTTAAAACATTGTATGTGCATAGTTCTGAGCCACTTAGTCTGTTTGAAGACAAAACACTAAAAGCCTATCAAAAAAGTATTTTTTTAGGAACGAAAGGCAAGGAGCGTAACATCTTGGTAGCACTCTCTACACACAACGGGGTCAAGACGTTTTTAAAACACCCATTACGTAACCCTAATTCGAATAAAGCGTGGCGGGTGTCTAATTATTTGACCTGTCTTCAAATCAAAGGGCTAAGCGTTCCAGATATAGAAAAAATAGCCCAGGGTCATTTACAAGAAAACATTCGCCCCGATTCGCCAGAAAAAAACGACCAAATAAGCACCCAACACCTTCGGGTTTATAAAGCGCTTTTTTCAAAAACAAGATCATTGTTTGATCTTCAAATTTTCTCAGAAAAAACAACTCGAAAACTTCAAAAGATCGACAAGTCTACCCCGCATTTTAATGTGCCATTTTTAACACATTTATTAAGCGAAAATCTAGCAGAGATAGATCTGTCTAAAAAGACCTATGCTTGTTTTAAGCACGGTGATTTTACGCCTTGGAATTCGTATCTCTCCAAATCAAGTTTATGTATGTTTGATTTTGAACATGCAGAGTTTAAGGGCAGTTATTTTTATGATGTATTTCATTTTATAATGCAATCAGAAGTATTGCTTGGGCAGCGTAATTTTAAAGACATCCTCCCAAAACTAAAAGAAGCGTTTCACAATAAGCGTTTACCTAAAAAAATAAAACCTGGTACATTCTCACATTATTTTAGACTCTATATATTGGATTGTGCCAGCCAGTTTTTGGTACATTATTCACAAAGTGAAAAACTTCATAAACAGGCCTTTGATCTAATCAATGTTTGGCAACAAGCATTATTGTGGCTCATGCCAAAGCCTAAAACAAGAACACAGGCGATTACTCTGTTTTTTTCTTTTTTATCTGATAAACAATATGCTTTGATTAAGCATCCCTATAACACCGTTCAAGAGATTCCTCAGACTTCTGATTTAGACTTAATTTTAGATGCTACACAAACTAAAACGAGTATTGGGTTTTTTAAAACGCTTTTTGGTAAACAGGCTGTTAAGATAAGAGGCAAAAGCTTTATGACCACTTTGCACATAGAGACGTCTGACCTCTCATTGGCTATTGATTGTATCCATAACCCTGTAAGAAAATCTTTAGCATTTTTTACCTCTCAACAGCTCATTAAAAATCGCAAGAAAACACAGGCTATTTATAGGCTGAACTCAACCTATGAAGTGGCTTATATGTTCTTTTTTTATTTTTTGAATAAATCTGCCATCCCTCTAAAATATCGGTCATATGTTTTAGGCATATCGCCTGAAAAAAAAGACGAGATTTTACGTTTTATAAACCTTAGATTACATGTTAATCTTCATAATCTAGAACAGTTATTCGTCTTTGATATAAAGCTGTACTTTCAATTAAAAATAGGGCTTAAAAAACAAGCCGAAAATCATCTGATCAAAAGAGCCAAATACGCTCTGTTGTATCTAATAGATGTACTCTTTATGTCTAAAGATAAAGGCTATGTAGTCACCTTTAGTGGGGTAGATGGAGCTGGAAAATCAACCTTAATTGAGCACACACGTCACCTTTTAGAAACCAGACATAGAAAGCGCGTGAAAGTACTTAGGCATCGCCCGAGTATTTTACCTATTCTAAGTGCGTTTAAATACGGGAAATCCAAAGCAGAGCAAAGGGCCAGTCAACGTTTGCCAAGATTAGGTAAAAACCAATCTAAGCTAAGTTCACTCTTGCGTTTTTCATACTATTTTTTAGATTATTTCTTTGGGCAATGGCTCATTAAATTCTTATACACTTGGCAAGGGTATGTGGTGGTATACGATCGGTATTATTACGATTTCATCTCTGATCCAAAGCGGAGTAACCTTTTGTCTTTTCCTAAATTGACCTATTATTTGTTCAAATGGGTAGATAAGCCAAAAGTAAATCTGTTTTTGTATGCGCCGGCACATGTGATTTTACAACGTAAAAAAGAGTTAGACGCCCAAAGCATTGGGCTGTTAACACATCGTTACAAACAACTCTTCACACGTTTGCAAAAACAATATGATTCGAAATCATTTGTGAGCATCGAAAATATAGATTTACAACACACATTACATCAAATCGGACGGTTAATTTCTAAAGTAGCCTAGTTATGACAACAATATTGCAACAGATCATACGGTTTAGAAATCCACATTTTAGTTTTGATCGTTCTGTTAAGACAAGCTGGCTAGTGTCTCTTTTTTTAGAAAAAGCGTTCTGCTTGTTAAGGGGGATCAGCATGCTTTTTAGAGGAAAACGCCCAAAGTTTATTTCTTTAGCAAAAGGCGTAAAGGTCAAGTATATATCAAATATTTCGTGGGGCAAATGGGTGATGCTTCATTCTAATGTTTATTTGAGTGGTCTTGGGAAAGGCCAACTAAAACTTGGCAATAATGTAAGTATAGGCGCCTTTAGTCGGCTTATTATTTCGACGACCTTTAATCGTTTAGGGGCGTTCATTACAATAGGTGACAATGTAGGTATTGGTGAGTTTGCGTATTTGGGTGGAGCCGGAGGGCTAACCATTGAAGAAGACTGTATTATTGGGCAGTATTTTTCGTGTCATCCAGAAAATCATTGTTTTAGCGATACAACTAAGCCCATTCGCTTGCAAGGCGTTACGCGCAAGGGCATTCATATTTCTAAAAACTGTTGGATTGGTGCAAAAGTAACTTTTCTAGATGGAGCTTTTCTTGGTGAAGGGTCAGTGGTGGCAGCCGGATCCGTTGTGCGTGGCAGCTTTCCGCCTGGATCTATAATCGGAGGCGTGCCTGCTCGGGTGTTAAAAAGAAGAGCATTTTAAAGTATCTGATAAAAAGTATAATTTTGGGCATGTTTAGATGTATAGTATTTGTCCTTCTTTTTTTTCTTGGGGGGATGGGAGTGTTTGCCCAAAAGGGGCTGTTATGGCAAATTAATCATGCTGATTTAGAAGAGCCCTCTTACCTTTTTGGCACAATTCATATCATTGATTCTGCAGACTTTTTCTGGCCTTCAAAGACGCTTGAAAGTTTATCTAAAACAAAGGAGCTTGTTTTAGAGCTTAATTTAGAAGACCCAATGGGAGGCTTAAATATGATGTCAATGATGTCTAAAATGTTTATGAAAGAGGGGGTGCGTTTGCCTGAGTTATTGTCTGAAAAAGACTATCAGTATGTCAAGACAAAACTTTCTCAGATGGGCTTACCTGCCATGATGTTTGATCGCATTCAGCCCTTGTTTTTGCAAATGTTACTCTTGGCTGATTTATCTGGAATGCAAAAAGAAAAAACACGTTCATACGAGTTTGAATTAGCAGCCTTAGCTAAAAAGAAACAGATAGAGTTTTCGGCCTTAGAAACTATTGATGATCAGCTTTCGGTGTTTGATTCAATACCTTATAAAGCACAATTAGAGATGCTCTTAAAAAGTCTCAGAGATACTTCGGTTGCATCTTTTGATGTTATTACAAAAGCATATTTAGATCAAGACTTAGACGCCATGCAAAATATTACAGAAGAAGAATTACAGATCTATGATGGGTTTAAACGCATTTTTTTAGAAAATAGAAATGAAAATTGGGTAGAGAAAATTCCTGAATTAATTGCAGGAAAGCCTTGTTTTATAGCTGTTGGAGCCGGGCATTTAGGGGGCGAAAAGGGGCTGATTAAACTCTTAAGTCAACAAGGATTTAGTCTTAATAGAATTGAATAAAGTATGGACTTATAGACCTTTAGAAACTTTGGAGTTACCCCGTTTTTTTTAAGTTATTTTCTTCTATCCTTATTTTTTGTCCTTTTTCTTGAAGAAAAGAACGAAAATTCAAGCCAAGAATGAAGCTATCAGCCCACGCCCGCCATTCTTGGCAGGCCAGCGCACTTTTGAGCGCACTATGAAAATTTTCTTTTTCACTTGTGAAATCTCTATCATTCTAAAATTTATCGACTAACAGAAAAAGTCTTAACTATAACTATTTTTACGACTAAAACTTAAACAGTTTCTTAGAAAACTGTCGTTTTTCTTTTTCGGCTAAGGTTTTGTAAAATCCGTCTTGTTTTTTGAGTTGGTCGTGTGTGCCTTGTTGGATGATTTTTCCTTGGTCAAGTACAATGATTTGATCGCAGTGCTTTACTCCTGCAATACGTTGAGAGATCATACAGAGGGTTTGTTGGTTGTTTTTTGAAAGAATCATCTGAAGTATTGATTGTTCGGTTTTAGTATCTACGGCAGACAAGCAATCATCAAAAAGTAAAATATGAGGGTTTTTAATGAGCCCTCTAGCAATAGAAATACGTTGCTTCTGACCACCAGATAAATTCACGCCTCTTTCACCCAAAAGGGTTTGATATCCCTTTGGCAATTGCTCAATTTCTGTGTGTATGCAGGCCTTTTGGGCTACCTGAATAACCCTCTTGTTTTTATCTTGACTATCCAGTAGGCCAAAGCCTATATTTTCTTCAATGGTGTCTGAAAACAAAAATACATCTTGAGGTACATATCCAATGTGATCACGAAGTTCAGCATCAGAGAGTTCGGTGTAATTTGTGTGATCAATACATAAAGTGCCCGTGTCAAAGGCAATGGTTTTAGAAAGGATTTCTAACAGTGTGCTTTTGCCCGATCCGGTTTTGCCCACAATGCCCAATGAACTCCCTTTTGGGATGTTTAAACTGATATTATCTAGCGCTTTAATGCCAGTTTCAGGATAGGTATAGCTGGCATTTGAAATGGAAATGTCTCCAAATGTAAATGGACTTAGGCTTTTGCTACTTTGGTCTTTAATCGGATGTTGTAAAAAGGCATTCACGCGTTTGAAAGAAGCAAGTGCTCGTTGTGTTAGAGAAGTGACCCAACCTAGAGAGGCGACTGGCCAAGTTAACATATTTACATAGATAACAAACTCAGCGATGTTTCCAGTACTCACTTCGCCTTTAATGGTTAGTTTTCCGCCAATGTAGATAGTGGCAATGGTGCTTAATCCAATCAATAAAATCATAAACGGATGAAAAAGGGCATTGGTTTTTGCTAAACTTAAAGCATAGGTTTTATAGGTTTCGCTTTCTGTTATAAAAGAGGAGATCCTTCTTTTTTCTATGTCAAATGCTTTTATAACGCGAATGCCTGCAAATGTTTCTTGTGTATAGGTAGAAAGGTTAGAGAGTTGCCCTTGTACTTTTTCACTTTTTTTATGGATGGTTCTACTTACAAAATAGATAGTAAGGGCTAAAAAGGGCAGTGGGGTTAAACAATATAATGAAAGCAAAGGGTGGATAGAGACCATGGTAGAAATCACCAAAATAAATAATACAACTAAATTAATGCTATACATAATGGCAGGTCCAAAATACATGCGTATTCTTGAGATGTCTTCACTGATACGGTTCATCATATCGCCCGTGTTATTTTGTTTATAAAATTGAACAGGTAAAGCCTGGTAATGGCGATACAATTTATTTTTTAAATCAAATTCTACTTTTCTGGAGACCACAATAATGGTTTGCCGCGTGAGAAAAAGAAAAAAACCATTGATTAAAGCCGCTCCCACAATGTATAAACCATAGGTGCCGACAACTGGTAAAGCCTTTTCTATAAGTGCTTCTGTGGCTAAATTTAGTTCAAGTATGCGGGTGATTTCATCAAATGACTTGCTGATAATACGCGCCGGAAAAAGCGCAAATATTTTAGAGAACACAATAAAAACAACGCCCAATAATAAAGGCAATTTATAAGGCGCTAAATATCTATTTAATGCAAAGAAAGACGACATACGATCCCTCCAAAGTTAGAGATAAAACTGTTCTTATCCGATGCTGAAATTAAATATAAAGAACTATTGACTTGTGCACCTCCAGTATGTACCTTTACGCACAAGTTCTTTTTGTATGATAACGCGTAGATATATTAGAGTTAAAGCATTTCAGGCCCTTTATGCTTGGTTTCAAAACCAAACCATTAAACCGCTGGCTTTGCAAAAAAATGCAGACACCTCATGTGAGAACATTCGCGAATTATACGCTTTAATTTTACTCTTATTTGTAGAGCTTAAAATAAATTATGAATTAAAGCTCAAGAAAAATAAGCAGAAGAAATTACCAACCCACCAAGACTTAAACCCTTCAATGCGATTTTTAGAGAATCCCTTTCTTTTGCTCATCAATAGAAATATCCCCCTAAAAAAAATAACAGAAGAAAAAAAACTGAGTTGGTCAGACCATCAGGGGCTTATTCGTCAGATGCTGCAGCAATTTTTAAGCACCAAAGAGTATGAGGATTATATGCGATTTCCTGAGCCCTCTTTAGATGACCATCGAGAGATTTTGCTTTTCTTTTTACAAGACATTGTGGCAACCAACCAGAATGTATATGCCATTACAGATGCCTTAAATATCTCATGGCACGACGATATTTCTTTTGTTTTAGAATTGGTTAATCAAACCCTTTCGCTAGTGAACTTGACAAATAAGCCAAGTTTTTTGCTTGCTGACGGGGTTTTTAAAAACAAGGATGACCGCTCTTTTTTGCATGAATTAATGGCGGGTGTGTTAGAGCATCAGGCAGAAAATGCCAAGCGAATTAAGCAATTGGCAGAGAATTGGGAGTATGAGCGTATTGCGCTTATTGATCGCATTATTTTGCAAATGGGGCTTACTGAATGCATGTGTTTTGAGTCTATTCCTCTGAAAGTGACCATCAATGAATATTTAGACCTAGCCAAAACCTACAGTTCTGAAAAAAGCCATGTATTTATTAATGGTATTTTAGACAAGGCCATTGCAGACCTAAATAAAGAGGGTAAAATCAAAAAAATCGGAAGAGGATTACTTGACCAAAAAATAGGCGGATGAAAAACAAGCGTACTTTTTTTATACATATAACACTATTGGCGTTGTTTACTATAATTAATGCGCATAGCTCATGCCATGGGTTATCTACACAACATAACTCTGAAGATGTATGTGACCAAAGTTTTTATGGCTATCACTTTTCTAAGTCGGCTGAAAATTGGTTAACTGATTTTGTAAGAGAAAAAGATCCTGAATTTGATCATTATTTTATGGAGGGATATGTATTTAATAATCAAGTCTACCTATTTGTTGAGGTTTCATCTGATTACACAGGGGGCAAGCAACTTTATGCAATGGATTGTAATGGGCAAATATTGTACGATCATGTAGGCTCAGATTTTAATCAAGCGCAAGGATTTGTAAGCAATCTTCTTGATGAACCTGGCAATGTATTTAATCAAGAAAATCAGATCTGGGTGTATTACCCCAATTGTTGTTATTAAACGGATTTACGGATAAGAATCTTATTGAATGATATCTAGTTCGTTTATCAGATAATCCATGCCTCCGAGTTTGTCAATTAAAAATAAGACATAGCGAATATCAACGGAGATGTTTCTGCAGATGTCTGGATTAAAATAAAAATCACTCATGGTACTTTCCCAGCTTCTATCAAAGTTGATGCCGATCAGTTCACCGTTTTTATTTAATACAGGGCTGCCAGAATTTCCGCCAGTAGTATGGTTGGTGGCAATAAAACAGGTATTGACATAATCTTTGCCATAGGGCGCAAAATCCTTAGCGCTTAGCACTTTTTTTACAGGCTCTATTAAGGTGTATTCTGGATTGTTCATGTTTTGTTGGTGTTTTTCTAAAAGTGACGCAGTGGTAGTGAAATACGACACATCTTTGCCCTGGTAATTTGTGTAGCCATCTACCTCTCCATAGGCTAAGCGCAGCGTACTATTGGCATTAGGATAGAATTTTTGTTCAGGAAAAAGAGACATTAAGGCCTTCATATATTGGCGGTCTAAGGCCTGAATCTTTTTTTGTATGGGTGCTCTTAACGTTAAGATGGCATTATAATGATTGCGATGATCACGAATGAATTGAAAGGCTAAATCTTGTTCTAGGGCCTCTTTTACCTTTTTATACGTTGTTTTTGAAGGTTTATCCATCCACTTTTGTAGTTGTGTGGTATTGGTAATAATACTTTTTTGATAAAAGGCCTCATACAAAGCTTCTGGTGAAAGGTCTTTGTGTTGCTCTAAAAAATGTTTTGAAAATCTAAAGGCATCAAAATCGGTAGAGGCATTAAGATGCTCTTTACTTAAAGATAAGATGCTTAAAAACGCTTCTTTTTCAAGGGCTTTATTTTTTTTAGGGCTCATAAGCATTTGGTTTGATTTTTCAAGTTGAGCCAGTAGCAATCCAAGCTTATCTGTATTTGTGTCTTCTTCAATATTTTGAAGAGATAATGGAAAAGAGAGCACTTGCATCATTTGTTTTGATTCATAGAGATAAACCAGTTCTTTGGCTATCGGGATGTAGTCTACATGGAGTTTATTCAGCGAATCAATGATGCTTTTTACCTTGTGATTTTTGGAAGGAGCGTCTCTTTGAACGGCTTGCTTTTGCAATGTTTTTTTAATTGTGGATATCCCTACTTTATCTAACCCCATTTGTTGCCCCTTCATTTTTTTATAATAATTGGCCACACGGTTGTATTTAGAGGTGTAATTCAACATGTCTGCATTAGAGGCGTTCATGTATTTTGAGAGGATGTCTAGGTATGTTTTTCTGTAGGCCATCCGCAAGGGATTGGCATGTTGGGTGTAAACCTCAACACCTTTATTGGTTTCGTATTGCATGGTGCGTCCAGGAAATCCATAGACCATAGTGAAATCACCTTGGTTGATGCCAGAGAGGTTAATTTTAAAGTGTTTTTTAGACTGAAAAGGGATGTTAGAGGGGCTATATGTGCTGGGTTTATTCAAAGAATCTGCATAAATTCTAAAGACGGAAAAGTCGCCAGAATGTCTGGGCCACATCCAATTGTCGCTCTCGCGGCCAAATTCGCCAATGCATCTAGGTGGAGCGGCGACTAAACGGATGTCTTTGAAGGTTTTTAACGTGATAAAATAAAAAGCATTTCCCTGATAGAAGGGCAAGATTAAATATTCATAGAAGGGTTGTTTGCGAATTTTAGCATGAAAGGCACTAATGTTTGCTCCAGCAATAGAATCTCTTTGCGCTTCACTCATTTGCGGATCAATCCCTTTTAAGACCATTTGGGTCACCTCTTGATAGCTTTCTACAACAGATACTTTTAAACCAGGATTAGGCTTTTCTTCGCTCATGTTTTTTGCCCAGAAACCGTTGTTTAAGTAGTCATTGATGGTATCGCTATGCTTTACTACATAAGAGTAACCGCAGTGATGATTGGTGAAGATTAATCCTTGCTCTGAAACAATTTCGCCTGTGCATCCCCCCCCAAACAAAACCACAGCATCTTTTAAACTTCCTGGGTCTGAAGAAAAAATATCAGAATAAGAAATCTCTAAGCCTTTTAGTTTTAACAAAGACGAATCTACCTTTGAAGGAATCCACATGCCCTTGTCTGCATATAGATTTACACAAACTATAAAAAAGGCCAACAGAGAAAAAAGTTGTTTTTTCATCACATTTAAAAATTGAATGGCAAAATTAAGTAATCTATTTCGCACTGAATTGTATTTAAAAAAATGTTTAAAACTTATCATAAAATCTCAGATCAGTGCGCAAAGTCTCATCTGCAAACCCTTTAAATTTGTAAGGCAATTTTATTTGCATCTATGATTAGACAGAATGCGTTTTTCTTTTTGTTCTTAATGGCCCATTTTTTTGGCTTACTGCACGCACAAACACCATCTGTTTTAGTCATCAATGAAATTTCTCAAGGAGCCTCTGGGGCACAAGAGTATATTGAACTTTTAGTGGCAGGCACACCCAGTTGTCAGGGCGATAATTGCAAAGATTTAAGAGGGATTATAATAGATGACAACAATGGGTTTTATGGCAGTGGCTCAGGAACAGGAATAGCGCAAGGAGCAGTACGGTTTTCAAATGATCCGTTTTGGTCTTGTGTGCCTTATGGTACACTGATTACCTTTTACAACGATTTAGATGTAAATCCCAGCATGCCACCCATTGATACGGATGCAAGTGATTATACTCTCACACTTCCAATTAGCTCATCTTTAATGGATGGGCATGAGTTTTTGCCAAGTGCGTCTTCGGCCATATACGCGTCTACAGGATGGGTTAACGCCGGGGCCTTGTGGCAATACATTGGAATGAGTAATGCCTCAGATGCATTTCAAATTATAGAAAACGGGGTAGTCGTTTCATCTGTGAGCTGGGGCACAAACTTAGGTGGACAAATTCAATTTTTCACGCCTGCCTCAGGGCTTACATTTTACAATGCGGCCAATGATTTTTCAGCACAAAATGCTTGGCATTTTGAGCCGGTGGCCTCTTCGGAATCGCCCTCAGATTTTAATTCTTCTGCCAATCAATCATGGATCGAGCAAATGCGAGAAACCCCTGAAGGTCCTGAACTAACACTTTTAGAAACTCTGTCTGATTGCAATGGGTTGTGTAACGGATCTCTATCCCTTGAGGTGCAATCTTCAGCAGCCTATCAGGTCTACTGGTCGAATGGTCAGGTAACAGAACAAATAGATGGGTTATGTGCTGGCACATATAGTGTTTCAGCGACGGATGCTTTAGGTTGTGAGCAAATAGATTCATTTTTAGTAGAATCGTCTGCCTTACATTTTCAAACGCAAGTCACTAATCAACACCAATGTGCCAGTGCTTGTGATGCTTCTATTGCCTTGCAAGTAGATCCGTTGGTAAACGTGTTTTGGGCAGATGGGGTAACTGCGTTTAATCGTACTGATTTATGTGCAGATGTTTACCGCTATACCCTTACAGACCAAAATGGATGTATGCACGAAGATTCAGTCACCATAACGGCATCTTTACCACCTGTCTTTACCACCGATATTCAACCGACAGATTGTTTTTCGTCTAATGGTGAAATTTGTTTGGGCCTAGACCCTGTTTCGTCTTCTCTTTTTATGGAGTGGTCTTCTGGAGCTCAAACGCCTTGTGTTTCGCAGCTAGAAAGCGGATCTTATACGGTTAGCTTAACCGATGATTCTGGTTGCGTGTTTCAGCACAGCTATCATGTACCTTTAGATTCTCCTTTAGTTGACGATTTTTTCATTGACCAAACAACAGGCTGTGCCCCACATCCATTTTCTATTCCAAATAATTTACCTGAAAATACAGAGTTAAACTGGGATTTACCTCCAGGTGTAGTCGCTTTAAATGATTCTGAATTTGTCGCGTATCAAAATGTGTCTGACATTCTTATGGGAGAACTTCAAATCGGACTTTGCACCTTAGATGTACAAACTGTAAATGCGCTTGATGTGGTAGAGCCTCCAGACTTAGAGATCAGCTATCAAATAAATGATTTACAACCTCAAGATGTTGTGTTTACTGCGCGCAGTAATTGGGAGGTTGAATTAGATTCTTTTGGGGTGGATGGGTTTATCATAGACCAGAGTTTGACTGAATTCTCTTGGCGACATGTTTTTGATTCATCTGGGGTGTATAACGCTTGTGTTTATGCGCATTCAAATCGTTTGGGTTGCCCAACAAGTGCCTGTGCAGAGGTATATGTTGATCGCCCTAAATTTTATTATTACCTCCCCAATGCCTTTAGTCCGAATCAGAATACTGTAAATGAAACATTTGGGCCAAAAATAACCTCTGAAAAGATCCAAGATTATGTGTTTAAAATATTTGATCGCTGGGGGGGATTGGTTTTTATTTCAAGAAGCGCACAAGTAGAATGGCAAGGCCAAAAACAATTTACAACAGATCAGGTGCCTCAAGGGATGTATCTTTGGACTTTGGAATTTACTGAAGAGCAAAGCCAAACATGGGTGCAAGACGAAGGTTTTGTATTTTTGATTCGTTAGAGGGAGGAGTTACTGTTTCAACTCAAAAAAGAGCAATCCTTTTACATGTCAATACTCGACAATAGGTTGTCAATTTTATTTATGAGGTGTTCTTTTTCTGCGTCTTGGGTATTCTCAAGTAAGCCATTGTTTGATGAAGGTTGTGGGTTTGGTGAAACCTCTTCTTTTTTATCGAGTGCGTCTACTTTATATCGAAAAACCAACATAGATAATAAATCTTGTTTGTCTGAGGATGCACCAAATGATTTTTGTAAAGCCTTAAGATCTTTATTGATATTTTCTTGCGCCTCTATGGCCACCTTTACTTCAGAGGCTTCTACCTGCAAAGGATATACTCTGCCTGCAATGGTAATTTCTATGCGTTTACTCATTCTGAGATAGTTTTTTGATAAGAAGGTCAATTTTAGTCAGAGCACTATCTATTTCTTGGGCCTGCTGCGCTTGAGAAGTAGAGTTGCTAGGCGCCTTTGAAATGCTATCTTGGATTTCTTTTTTTAAAAGACTGTTCTCTTCTTTAAGGGCGCTATAGGCAGCACTTAATTTTTTAACTCTAGAGAGAATATTTTCAAGGTTTACACTCATTAAAAATAAAAGTATAAAATTCTCTGCGCTTTATCGTGATAATCTCTTTAAATTTACCTTCCCTTAGACGCTTTACATTGGCAAAAAAAAGAAATAAAATAAGTTATGTTCGCCTTTTATTAGACCCTAAGCGTTACATTGTTGTTTCTTTGCTTTCACTTGGTGTAGCATTCTATTTAATTTACACTCAGGTTGATTTTAACACCCTTGTTCAAACACCATTAACGTTTAAGTTAGGGCTTTGCCTTTTAGGAGCTGTGGTGTGTTTGGCTATTAGAGTATTAGCCTACATGTGGCGGTTGAGAATCTTAACCTATCAGCAAATTTCTTGGCGAAATGTATTTCAAGTGGTTTTTATGTGGGAATTCACCTCAGCCATTACCCCTTCAGCAGTAGGTGGGGCGCCTGTGGCTATTTATTATTTAACCAAAGAAGGACTAAGCGGAGGTAAAAGCACTGCTGCAGTGATGCTTACTGCCCTTTTAGATGAGGTCTTTTTTATTGTGATGCTGCCGATTTGTTATTTTTTCATGAAAGGAAACCTGTTTCCGTCAGCTGCTGATTTTTCTATACTAGAAGGGGTAAAGTATGTTTTTTTTACAAGCTATTTTCTTATTGTGCTTTATGCCATAGTTATCAGTTATGGCCTTTTAGTAAATCCGGTATTGCTCAAAAAAGTACTGATGAATTTGTTTAAATTACCCTTTTTAAAACGCTGGCAATCTAGTATCGATAAAGTAACCAATGATATTGTGGTGTCTTCAAAAGAGATCAAAAACAAATCATTTTCTTTCTGGACCTCAGCCATAACAGCCACCTTTACCTCATGGACCGCACGTTTTATTTTGGTAAACTTTTTAATTCTTGGGATTAGCCAAGTCCCCTTAGATCATTTTTTAATTTACGCACGCCAACTGGTGATGTGGGTAGTGATGTTAATTAGTCCAACACCCGGAAGTAGCGGTGTGGCCGAAATAGCTTTTGATGTGTATTTGCATGAGTTTATCCCTAAAGGGATGAGTGGCATTTTAGCTATTATTTGGCGAATACTAAGCTATTATTTCTATATTATAATGGGTTTTATTGTATTGCCTCGCTGGTTAAAGCGCGTGCTGATTAAACGAAATTTAATACGCTTTAAATCTTAAAATAATTTACAATGGATATTAAAACAAAGGTTATTCATGCAGGGATTCATCCTGATTCTGCTACAGGCGCTATTATGACGCCTATCTATCAAACCAGTACATATGTCCAAGATTCTCCAGGCAAACACAAAGGCTATGAGTATTCTCGAACACAGAACCCCACAAGACACGTCTTAGAAAAAAATTTAGCAGCATTAGAAAACACCAAGCATGGGTTGTGTTTTTCAAGCGGAATGGCTGCAGCCGACTGTGTAATTAAATTACTCTCGCCTGGCGATCATGTGTTGTGTTCTGCTGATGTCTATGGAGGCACGTATCGTATTTTCAAAAAGGTATATGAGCGTTTAGGTATTCAAAGTTCTTTTGTTGATTTTCAAAACCAAAGCAACATTGAACAGTATATTCAAGAAAACACCAAAATGATATGGATTGAGACACCGTCTAATCCAATGTTGCAAATCATTGACATTAAAAAAATAGCACAAATTACAAATCAGAAAAAACTATTACTGGTAATCGACAACACCTTTGCTACGCCGTATTTGCAACAACCTGCGCCCTTGGGCGCAGATATCATTTTGCATTCGGTAACCAAATACCTGGGCGGACATTCTGATGTAGTGATGGGCGCTTTATGTTTGAACGACGATGGCTTATATGAGTCTTTAGCTTTTTATCAAAATTCTTGTGGAGCAACCCCAGGTCCGTTTGATAGTTTTTTAACTTTAAGAGGTATTAAAACATTGGCTCTTCGCATGGAGAGACATTCTGAAAATGCCATGAAAATAGCACACTATTTACAGGAGCATGCAAAAATAGATCAGGTGTATTATCCTGGTTTAAAAGATCATCCCGGTCATCAAACGGCCAGTAGCCAAATGCGTTTATTTGGCGGAATGCTTTCTTTTACACTTAAAGAAGATACTTTGCAATCGGCCTTTAAGGTTGTTGAAAAATTACGCGTATTTAAACTTGCAGAATCTTTGGGAGGGGTTGAGTCATTAGCGGGGCATCCAGCTACGATGACCCACGCGTCTATTCCAAAAGAAGAACGTATAAAAACGGGGGTTAAAGATTCTTTAATCCGTTTGAGTGTAGGGATAGAAGACATCGAAGATTTACAACAAGATTTAGAGCAGGCATTATCGTAATTGCTCAAAGTGTTCAATTAATTCGTTAATCGCAATTTTATATAAGCCTCTTCCGTAAGTAGAGAGATAGAGCTCTTGATCTTTTTGGTGGTGGGTCATATCCGTAATAGGGCAGCGTGGTAAATTTAAAGTAATATCCGTCCAGGATGCGTCTTTATTTTCTTCTCTTATAAATAATCCGTTTTCTGATCCAGCCAAAAGGTATTCTTTGTTATTTTCTTCATTTGTAATAAGATACAATGACCTGATAGGATACCCATTTAACCCCTTAGAATAGTCATAAAAATTTTGGCCCTGATTATCACTCTTAAATACCATCTTTTTATTCGGAATCACTTTGGTCTGATCGGTATTGAAATGCATAAAGCTCAAATACATAATACTAGGGTTTTTATCTGATTGAGCGATATCAGAGATACCCATCCATCCGGTAGCGGATGCTAGGGTAGAAGATTGTATGTCGTGTTGAACCGTCTGATTAAAAGAGGCATTGCTTAGGTCTTCAAATGTGCCGTCTAAAACATTAAACCTAAAAAACTTGCCCGTACGTTTAGGCGGGGTAACCACTTTTTGATCGGTGAGATACATCCAAGGGTAGGTGTTAGAGTTAAAGAGTATTTGCCCTGCTTTTTCAAAGTCAGAATAAGGAATGCGTATTTTTGTTTGTGCTTTGCTGTAAAGGTTTAAGTGTATTAAATGCGCATTTGTTTGTTTCTTTTCACTGGTAAAATAGACCATTGAATCATTGAAAACATCAAGGGCAATAGCCGCGTTTAAGAACCAGTAATTATTGCTAAATACATGTTTTTTATTAAAAAGTAAACTCTGGTTGCAGCTGTATATAAGATTGCTGTCATTACTAATTTTAGCAATCCCTCCATCCCCACAGCCAATTTTTTCCCATTTATACTGGTCATAGTAAAATGTATTGTTATGCATGGCAGAGGTTAATATTTTTGGCGGAGAACTCTCAGAAACATCTACTCGCCAAAGCTCATGTATAGAGAGAGAATCGTCTTGAATCATTTTAAAAGTGGTGCTCAAAGATTGTGTGTCTACCCTAACCAGACTCAGCCCGCCGTCATTGGCCATAAATACAATTTCTTTACCTTCTGATATGCCCATACAAACAATATCTCTTACATCATCATGCCCGGCATTAAAATTGATTGTTTTTTTCTTCTTTAGATCTATAAGCGACGGCTGTATCCCCCCTAAATAAAGAAAATCACTATAAGCAGACCGAAACAAACCGTTTTTAACCCCATCTTTTTTTGTAAGCATACCATAATTTATAGGCGTGCAGGTGTTGCACTGAGCGTCACATCGATACACTTTGTGATTAGAGGTTCTTAAGAAAATCTCTGCATTTTCTGCCTTTTGTATCTGAGTAGACTGAAAGGCACTTCTCTTTGGCAAAGCAGTGCTTTTATTTATCCAACGAATTTTTGCTTTTGGTTTTTTTCTATAGCCATAAAATATCTGCGGATCATGCCCATACGGATCAGAGCAAGTCATCAAATAAGACGTTGGGCTAAGTTGTGTAAAATCGTCAATCCTATAAGCATTATGCTCTTTTGCAACCACATGAGGCATTAGATTTTGATGATTGATCCATTTGTTGTCTATGTACTCATAAAGGTTGTAATTGGCTTTGGTTCTGGTAATGACAAAAAAATGCTCAAAAGACTCTTTTTGTGTGTCATTTTGATCACAAACCAATTTCATGATAGCCGTTTTAGGGCTAAACCCATAGAACATGTTCTTAAAAGGTTTCCATGAATCGCCGTTGTCATCAGAAAAGAGTAAACCTGCAGCGTTTCCTATGGTAATGTAGATGTGTTTGGTGCTGCCACAACTGGCCAAAATATGATCTGGATTTACAATAGAACGCTTAATATCTGTGATAGACATATTTGGTAAATCAAGCGCATCTGTAACGGGCACAAAACTAAACGAATCTTTAGCATATGCCATATTTTTGAAAATACCGCCATGTTCAGTGCCAATCAAGCAATTTTTTTGGGGGGATGTGTGTATGCTTCTGGGGTCTGGGCACACTCGATTGACAAAACCTGTCCATTGCTTATTTTGATCGGCGTAACTCCATGGGCCTATAGATTTAAATCCATTTTGAGAACCCCCTAAAACGCCATGCATACAGATCCAAAAAATTAAGCCAAATCGAAGTCTAAATTCTGCTATATTTGTCTTAGAAAAAGTTAAATCTATTGATATGCAATTCGGAGCTCCGGCCTTTCTTTTTTGCTTCTTTTTGCTTCTAGTACCCATTGTTATTCATCTTTTTAACCTTAGAAGGCATAAAAAAGTACAGTTTTCAAATGTAGCTTTTTTAAAACAAATATCGGTGTCAGCAAAACCTAAAAGCGATTTAAAGCGTTGGCTTTTGCTTGCTTCTCGTTTGCTTGGTTTGGCCTGTTTGATTCTGGCCTTTTCTGAGCCTTATTTACGTTCTAGCGTATCACATAGTAGCCCTAACAAAGTAATTGGTGTTTATGTAGACGCCTCGATGAGTATGTCTTGTTCAGATGGTGAGGTCACGCTTTTTGATCGCGCGAAAATGATGGCAACCCAGATTATAGATCAGTTTAGTTTAAATGACACCTATATTTTGTTTGGTCCCGAAATCCGATCGCAACAACTCACCCAAGAGCAAATCACCGATCAGGTACAGTCTATGGTGTATGCAAATGATTTTCAGTCGTTTGCCTCAGATTTTAAACACATTAAAAAAACGATTAAAAAGAATCAGATCTCAGAGATGCATCTTTTTATCATTTCAGATTTTCAAAAGAATACCTTTGAGAATCTTAGCGAGAGTGATTCTGTAATCTCATCTTTTTTAGTGCCCATACAGGGCTGTAATACAGAAAATGTCTTGATTGATTCGGTGTGGTTCGACACCCCTAGAAGGCTAAAAAATGATCAAGAAAAGTTGCATTATTCTATTCGAAATACCTCTGAAAATCCGTATGAAAATATTCCTTTAGAATTTACAATTAATACGCAAAAGAAAGCATTATCAAACATTTCGTTAGGCGCAAATCAGCGTTTAGATTCTTTTATGACGTTTCAGTCTAATCAGGGCGGAACGCAATCTGGTGTTTTGACTATTTCAGACGGTGCTCTTTCTTTTGATAATAGTTATTATGTGAGCTATTTTTTAGAAGATTCTATTAAGGCCTTATGTGTCTATCAAAAAAATGACAAATACATTAAGCCATTATTAGAAAATGAACCTTTTGTTGACTTAAACACCACTCTATTTTCTGAGGTGAATCTCGGCGAATTATCTGAATACGATGTTCTTATTTTAAAAAACATAGAGGCGTTTCATTCTGGTTTTTCAAGAGCAGTTGATCGGTTTGTTTCTCAAGGCGGAACGGTAGTGGTTTTCCCGCCGACTACACTCAAAGATTTTAGTGCATACAATGCCTTTTTAAAGGCTTCTGATTTACCTGAAATCACGGGCCTTGATACCCAAAAGGTATTTATTTCTCAGATCAATGACAATACTGAATTGTTGGCAAATGTATTTGAAAACACACCTGTTAGATCAAAATACGGTCGTGTTCAAAATGTGTTACAAACACGTACCTCTTCGGCTTCAACGGCAGAGCATCTTATTGTGCTAGAAAATCAACGTCCGTTTTTATCATCTATGATAAAAGAAAAAGGGCGCGTGTATATGTTTTATGCAGCACTTTCACCTAATGAAAACTCCTTTTATGCCAATGCATTGTTAGTTCCGGTGGTTTTAAATGCAGTGTACCAGAGCGTATTTTCTCCTTCATACAATGTGCTTTTTTCTAAGCACATTTTCTTTGATGTAGATCTTCCATCCTCTGTTAGATCAGATGCTCTTTTTTCTGTAGACCGCTATCCTAAAGGTCTCTCTGTAATCCCAAAAGTGAAACAAATTGAACACAGAGCCTCAGTTCAACTTTTTGATGCGCTTGATGCCCCAGGAAACTATTCCCTAAGACAAGAGGCTTTAACTATTCCGTTTTCAGTGAATTATAACAGGCAAGAATCAGATTTAACCCCTCTTTCTGAGGCACAACTAGATCAGTTTGCCGAAGGTCTTGGAGCCAAGATTTTAACCTCAGATGTGTCTAACTTTCAGGCAAGTGTTCAAGGTCTGCAGATTAAAACACAAGATATTTGGTGGTATTTTATTTTATGCGCACTTTTATTTTTTATCGCTGAGATGTGTATAGCTAAATTTTTAAAGGTTTAAAATTATATGATACTCAAAAATCTTACTGTTGTCGATTCTCAGTCTAGTTTTGATCAAAAAAAAGTACATCTAGTTTTAGAAAAAGGGCACATCAAAGAGATCTTGCCTGCTTCTAAAAAAGTAAGCTCAGCCATCGACTATAACGGCAGTTTTGTTTCGCCTTCTTGGGTAGATGGCTTTGCCCATTTTAAAGATCCTGGCGAGCAAATGGCAGAAGATATATATTCTGGGTCAATTGCTGCATTTCATGGTGGATTTACTGATGTTTTTTTAAACCCAAATACAAATCCCCCCATAGAAAAAACCGCAGACATACTGTATGTATTATCTCAGAATAAACATCCTTGCGTAAAGATACATCCTATTGGCAGTGTGCAAACAAAAGCTCAACCTAATCAGATGGCAGAATTGCGCTCTATGCATCAACATGGGGTCAATGTGTTTTCAAATGTACCCCTAGGCATTCAAGATCCATCCCTCCTAAAAAAAGCATTGCAATACACGGCCTTATTTGACGGTCTTATTGTGCAAAATCCTTTTGATGCTCGACTCACAGATCAATTGTATTATGCGGAGAGTGTCGAGACTCAAAAATTTGGATTAAAAGGCATTCCTGAATATGCTGAAACAAGTATAGTGTATCGGGATTTGCAAATTCTTAAACACGAAGGTGGGCGTCTTCATTTTTCAGGGCTTAGTTGTGCGCAAAGTATTGAACTTATCGCATCGTATAAGAAAAAAGGGCTCGATGTAAGCTGTAGTGTAAGTTTGCCGCATCTTTTATTTTCAGATCAAACTACAGGCTTGTTTGACGCGAATTACAAAGTATTTCCGCCTTTTAGAGATCAAAAAAACAGAAAAAAGCTGATTGCGCTTCTTAATAAAGGGGCTATTGATATGATTTATTCTGGGCACTGGCCTGTTAAGGTTGAAAATAAACAAAAAGAGTACGATGCCGCTGAACCTGGCGTAAGCTTTTTAGAATATGTGTATCCGGCCTATCAAACCTATTTGGCAAACCAGGTCTCTATATCTACTTTTATTGAGCGTATTGCCATACAGCCACGCCAGATATTTGGCCTGTCTGAATGTAGTATTGAAAACGGATCTAAGGCATCTCTCACGATTTTTTCTTCTGATGAAAAGAGCGTTATTCAAGGCCATTCAAAATCGGCTAATAACCCCTTGCTAGACCATGATTTGCAAGGCAATATTAAGGCAGTTTATACACAAAATAAGCTGCGTGAGCGCTAAAGCGTTAAGGTTAATCCATCAAAAGCCAGCTTCACATTTTGTGGCAACTCTTTTTGAACGTCTTCATGTTTGCCTAAATAATGGCTAATGTGTGTAAGATATGTCGTCTCTATATCGAGTTCATTGGCTAAATCTAGGGCCTCTTGCAGCGTGAAGTGAGAAAGATGTTCTTTTTTTCTCAGGGCATTTAAAACTAAAATTTTACTTCCTTTTATTTTTTCTTTTTCTTTAGGGGGGATGTGTTTGGCGTCTGTGATATACGTGAAATCAGAAATGCGAAACCCTTTTACAGGCAGTTTATGGTGTAAAACATCAATAGGCGTAATAGAGAGGTCATCTATCTTAAACGGATTTTGGTCAATGGTCTTGAGTGTTAGTTTTGGGATGCCAGGATAGGGGTTTTCTGAAAATGCATAATGAAACTCGCGCCGAATGGCTTCGCATACTCTTTGTGAGGCATACAAAGGCATGTCGCACTGCTGTTTAAAATTAAAGGCGCGTATATCATCAAGTCCAGCGACATGATCTTTGTGTTCGTGGGTAAACAAAACAGCATCTAATCGTTTAGGATTTGCACGCAGCATCTGCTGGCGAAAGTCAGGCCCCGTGTCAATCACAATAGTGTTGTGTTTGGTCTGGATCAGTACAGATGAGCGCAGACGCTTATCTTTTTCGTTTGTAGATTGACAGACCAAGCAATCGCAACCTATAACAGGTACACCTTGTGAGGTGCCAGTGCCTAAAAAAACAATGTTCATTTGGCTTAAAAATACACGAAAAACTTGAAACTTCTTGTACCTTTGGGCGTAGAAAGAACAAATGTCTTTTCATGAAAGAGCAGCATAATTTAAGCCCTAAGAAAAAAGCCCTTAAATTAAATTTAGATCAAAGCGTATATGGCAGCTTTGCTGAGATAGGCGCAGGCCAAGAGGTGGTTCGGTTTTTCTTTCGCGCTGGTGGCGCTTCCGGAACCATAGCCAATGCGATGTCGGCCTATGATAAAGAATTTTCAGATGCCAAGTACGGCAAAGAAGAATCAGGCCGATATGTATGTCAAACACGTTTAGACAAAATGCTTGATTTTGAATTTAACTTAATTAATCAGAGACTTTCTCATGTTGAAAAACATCAAGATAAACGGTTTTTTGCTTTTGCCAACACGGTCGCTACCATAAACTATTACAAAACGTTTAAGGGACACGGGTGGCTCGGCGTGCGTTTTCAATTAACACCAGGAGGGCAAACCAACGAGTTTGTGATTCATATTCGCTTGCATGATAATGACGCTTCTTATCAACAAGAAGCCATAGGTATTTTAGGCGTTAACATGATTTATGCCTGCTATTATTTGTCTGACGATCCAAAGGCAATGTTACTGTCTTTGTATAATGAGCTTGATAGAGACCGCATAGAAATTGATATGGTGCAGCTCACTGGGCCAGACTTTACAGATGTCGATAATAGATTATTGAGTCTTTGTCTAGTGAAAAACGGAATGACTGAAGCGGTTATTTTTGGCCCTGATGGGAAAAATATGCATCCAGGTGATGTGTTATATAAAAAAAATATCTTAACTCTAAGAGGGCGCTTTAGGCCAGTGACTAAAGTAAATATAGACATGATCAAAAATGGCTATCAGGCCTTTTTAAAAGAAAAAAGAGTTGATCCAGATCAGGTAGTGGTGCTCTTTGAGATGACCTTAAATAATTTAAATACAGAGAGTGGCGATGTCAACGAACAAGATTTTATTGACAGAGCAGAAATTTTGTGTTCTTTAGGCCAGACCGTTTTAATTTCTACGTATAGTAAGTATTTTAAATTAGTTGAGTACTTTTCAAGGTTTACCTCTAAGCGTTTGGGGTTAATTATGGGTGTGCCTAATTTAACGGAGCTCTTAAATGTAAAATATTATAGAGACCTAAAAGGCGGGATATTAGAGGCTTGTGGTATTTTATTCAATCGTGATTTAAAGCTGTATTTGTATCCGTATTTAGAGCAGAAAACAAAAAAACTGATTACTTCTAAAAATTTAGACATCCACCCAAGGGTACGTCCGTTATTTGAGTATCTGTGTTTTAATGGTATTGTTTCTGACTTAGAAGATGTAGACCGAGCCTTGTTGACTATTTTTTCAGATGATGTCATTGCAGCTATAAAAGAGAATACACCCGGATGGGAAGAGAAAGTGCCCACTTATGTGGATAATATCATTAAAGAGAAACAACTTTTCGGATGTAAGTTGCCTACAGCTTCAACGTCTTTAAAAAAGAAAGCGAACAAACTGATAAAAAGTGTGTAATTCTTTTTTTATCTGAGGTTAAATTTTTAAGTTCACTTTTTAAAAACCAATTAAGAAATTAGAACATGGCATTAGAAATTACAGATGCAAATTTTCAGGAAGTAGTCTTAAACAGTGAAAAACCTGTGTTGGTTGATTTTTGGGCAGAATGGTGCGGGCCATGTCGAATGGTTGGGCCTATTGTAGATCAAATTCATTCAGAATACGATGGCAAAGCCATTGTCGGAAAAGTGAATGTCGATAATAACCCAGAAATTTCTGCCAAATACGGTATCCGTAGCATACCTACGATTCTGTTTATTAAGAATGGTGAGGTCGTTGACAAACAAGTGGGTGCCGCTACAAAAACAGCCTTGGCTGAAAAACTAGACGCTCAACTTTCTTAAATAAGAGATACTTTTGGATATTCATTCTGCTGTTCAGGCAGTTAAAACCTTTGGATCTTTAGATTTACTAGCCAAGTCTGCTGTTCAAGGTTTTGTAACAGGCTTGCATAAAAGCCCCTTACATGGCTTTTCGGTAGAGTTTTTAGAACATCGGCAATACTTGCAAGGCGAGTCTACTCGCCATGTAGATTGGAAGCTCTTTGGTAAAACAGATAAGCTGTACACTAAGAAATACGAGCAAGAAACCAACTTAAGGTGTCACTTTTTATTAGATACCTCGGCTTCTATGCATTATGCAACTCAACAAAGCTTGTCTAAAAAAGATTTTTCAGCGTTTATGATTGCATGCATTACAGAGCTTTTAAAAAAACAACGTGATGCCTTTGGTTTAACCACTTTCGGAGCTCAAGTAGAGACACACATCAAAGAAAAGTCTTCAGCTTCGCACATTAAGCTGATTCATCAGCGTTTAGAACAGATAATGCGTAGTTCTTCTGAAAATGCCAATGATTCACAACTGGTATCCTCTATTCACTGGCTAGCAGAACACACACACAAGCGCTCATTGGTGGTTATTTTCTCAGATTTAATGTGTCAAACTGCATTAACAGATAAAAGTAAACTCTTCTCCGCTCTAGAACATCTTAAGCACAAAAAACACGAAGTGATTGTATTTCATGTAGCTAATAAAGACAAAGAGATAGGCTTTAATTTTGAAAATAGGCCATACACCTTCATTGATTTAGAATCACAAGAAAAAATAAAAGTTAGCCCAGCAGAAATAAAAGAAAAATACAAAGAGAGTATTCAAGCATTCTTATCAGATATAAAATTGAGATGTGGCCAACAAAACATAGATTTTTTTAGTTGTGATACTGGTACGTCTTTTGATCAGGTTTTACGCCGGTATCTTATAAAACGCAATAAAGTTGCTTAACTTTGAATAGGTTAGTTTAATCGGGTAAATAGTATAAATATGATTTTAAAAAATAAGTATAAACAAATAGGTGTTTTAGGGCTATTGCTTTTGGGGGGATTGTCATCTTGCAAAAAAGACAAAGAAAATCCAATCATTACGGTGTCTAGTCCGGCTAATCATAGCAATATTATGCTTGGATCAACATTAGATGTTCAAGCCGTTTTTACTGACGATAAAGAATTGGCTGAATATCACGTGCATATGGGGGATCAGGCAGGCGAGCATGTTCATGATTTTCATGATGTTGAATACACAAAGAGCATAACTGGTGATTCGTATCAATTCTCTGAGCAAATCAATATACCAGAGATGTTATCTTCTGAAGTGTATTACCTTCATTTTGAGCTTACAGATGCAGAAGGAAAAATCTCAACTGAAAGAATCATGCTTCATGTTGGTGCGCATGATCACGGACATGAATAAAGCACTTATTGTAGTGGTTTAAACTTTCTTTCTGGTATGTCTGCTACGATAAAATCGTAGTGTTTTTTTACCCAAAGATCTCCTTGTGAGAACCAATAGTCGTATTGAGTGCTATCAAAGGTCATGATTTGATTAATAGCACCAACATCTAAGACGTGTGTATCAGATGGGAAAGTAATAGGATGCATTGCATGGATGTTGTTTAGTATGATTAGTTGATTGTTTTCAACATCTATTTTCCAGGTGATATCCCCTGGTTCGGGCTGAACAGGTGTTGCAAGACGCGCTACAAAGTCAGTCATTTCCCAGTTTCCTGTTAAAGGACTAAGATCATCTTGTTCATCCTCACAAGCGATGATAAATAAAAGTGGTAGAATAAACAGAAGTATTTTTTTCATAATGAAAGGAATTATTGGTTAGATACTCTAGTGAATGTTCTGGTGTAAATTTTAGTATCATCACCTTCATACTGTTTTCCTTCTTCTAAAATTAATTGATTGTCTTGAAGGGTAATGATATGTGATATATTGTTGTCAACCACCAAAAGGCTGTGGTTAGTGTATTCGCCTTGTACATAGTCTTTTCCAAAGTATGTAATAAAAAGTGATGTGCCATCTTGATAGGTGCAATCATCATCAGAGGTATTAGAGTTACTAATGTAAATGCGGTTGTTTTGAATGTCAATATTCCAAATCACCGTATGTTGATGCTCAATAACTACATCTTGTTGATTGTCTGTTTTATAATGAGTGAGTTTCCAAGATCCATTAAGAGAATCTATTAAATTGTAATCTATATCTTTTTCTTCACACGCTATAAGGCAAAAGAAAAATGGCAAAATAAATAAAAGCTTTTTCATAGTGGTAAGCGTTAATTCAACTATGCAAAGTT
>JAHDCS010000069.1 GCA_020629755.1 Flavobacteriales bacterium
GTTCCGAACCAGCAGAATGGCTATTATGGACTAAGTTGCTATTAAGTTCTTGTTGCCTTTCAGACCAAGCAAACAGACAAGTGAGAATAATTAAAGAATAATAAACTTTCATAGCACAAAAATAAAAAAAAAACCCGCCGTTTCACGGCGGGTTTTTTTGAATCTATTATTTATTTAGAAAATTACTGAATAGATACTTTTCTGATAACAGCACCTTCAGCAGTTGACAATCTTACATAGTAAACGCCTTTTGCTAAAGAAGACACATCAAATGATGCTTGAACATTTGTAGAAGCAAAGCTATCAGAGTAAACAATTCTACTTGCCATATCGAGCAATTGAACCTGAACATTTGTTCTGTTTTCAAAAATGGCAGAAATAGTTAGCCAATCTTTTGTAGGATTTGGAAAGATTGACAATTCAGAAAGTGATTCTATAGATCCAAGACCTGACAAGAAATCAACCATTCCGTTTGCTACAGCAAAACAATTGTTTGCATCTGTTACCGTAACCGTATACGATCCTACAGGCAAACCTGAAAGCATATCAGAACTTGCATTGTTTGACCACGCATAGGTATAAGGTGGTGTACCTCCAGACACAACAACAGAAGCTGAACCATCTTGAGCACCTTGAGCAGTTACATTTACTGTTGAAACACTAGCAGAAAAACCAGCACAGCTAGGATTTACTGGTATAGTGCTTCCAAAATTAACATACATAGCCCAAGTTCCATTGTTTGTGAAATTGAACCAGCCGTCAACCAAATCACCAAATGTGATAAGTGAAGTGCCGTTTTCTGTATAATCTGTGTTAAATAAAACAGACGCTTTTCCAACAACAGCATCTTCATGTACAAGCATGTACGTACCTGGTTGAAGTACAACACCATCGTTTGGAAATGTAAATAATTTTTCAGCGATATTAGCTTGACCAGTATCAGATGAAATTATAGTGTATGGATTTGAAATTGCTAAGATGCTTCCAAAAGGGTTTGCTGTATCGTTAGTTATTTCTTGAACATACACTACAGTTTGTTGCCCTTCAGTACCAGATCCAAAATACATAATGGCTGAAGCAGAAGTTAAAGTATCAGCGTTTGTTATTTCAAAAATATAACCAGACGTTACAGTATCAGCATCCGGATAAAAACTGGTAACACCCGGAACAGTGCCTAAAGTTGAGTCTGTAATGAACCATTCAACAGTATCTTTATTGTTTGATAAGTCGTCATCTGTACCAGAAATAGAAACGTTTAAATCATAAGCAATAGTCAATAAACCAGGTGCAGTAAGTAGAGATTCATCAAAATTGATTGAAGAAGATGCAGTGTCGCCAGTATTTAAAACAGTAGCTACCGATTCAGATCCAGTGAAAAATCCACCATTCACATCAACACTTACTGAGGGGTTTGTAACCGCGTCAGCAGATAAATTTTCTACAATACTTACAAGAGAATAATCTGATTGTAGTTGCGAAAAAGGCGTAAATAATTGCTCATTTCCAGGTACTTGACCAATAGCCATGATAGATGCATCAAGACCAGAAAGTTCACCTACTTGTAAATCATCAACCATCCAGGCATACTCCCATTCTCCTAAATATCTAAAACGCACATAAACCGTTGCCTGATTGTCAGCTACAGCAGAGATGTTAAGTGTAATAAGCGCAGGATTGTCAGAAGCTGTATTCCCTGCAACATCAGCATGAAAACCATTGAAAGTTGTCCATGTAGATCCGTCATTACTTACTTCTACAGTTGGGTCACCGATTTGGTACTGAGAAAATAACGATTCAAAAGACAAGTGTACATTTGTCTTTGCTGAACAATTTATAGGAGCTACTAAAGCAAGTAGTGCATCTTGAACAGCACCTGTTGAGCCTAGAGCATCTGAATCGAAAAGTCCAAAATTACCACCTGAGGTAGACATAATGGTGCCATAAGAAGATGAAAAAGAGCCTGTCGGGCTAGCAGAACCAATCACCCAATCAGTTGAAGGCGTTCCCATATTTGAGATAGACCACTCAGCAGGGTTATCAAAGTTATTAGTGTAAAAGGCTGTTAATCCTTTTTGATTTTTTTCAGAAGATGATAATGATCTTTGAAATGTTTTTTCGTAACCAGCTTTGGCAATGTACATGTCAGAATAAGAGTTGTTTGTTCTTTTCTGAGCACTGACAGATAGAGTCATAATGCCTGCCAAGCCTAAAATATATAGTTTATTCATAGCAAAAATTTAAATTAAGTGACCCAAATGTAATGGATATAATTCAATTTATCTAACAAATGGTATTTTTAGCCATCTTAACGACTGTAATCAGTTCATTGCTTAAAATACTCAAGACCCTATCATTATGAAAAAAACAAATAAGAAAAAACTATTGCGGCAATAACGCCGATGAAATCTGCAAATAATCCGCAAAAAACGGCATGGCGAGAAAATTTAATTTTAACTGCTCCAAAATAAACAGCTAAAACATAAAAGGTCGTCTCTGTTGAGCCTTGCATCACAGACGTCATGCGTCCTACTAAAGAATCAACACCATATGTGTTAATCGCATCGACCATCATCCCTCTGGCGCCACTTCCAGAGAGCGGTTTCATAAAGGCCGTAGGCAAAGCTTTTGTAAAGGAAGTATCTGAAACAAACAAGGAAAAAAAAGCTTCTATTTTTATAAGCACCGCTTCTAGAATGCCTGAAGATCTAAAAATCCCTATGGCTACAAGCATAGCGACTAAATAAGGAATAATTTGAATGCTGGTTTTAAACCCGTCTTTAGCCCCTTCAATAAACTGCTCGTAAACGTTAAGTTTTTTTATAAGCGCCCATACAATAAATGCAATTATGATTAAAAGAATCAAAAAATTACCTCCTAAAGATGAAAGCAAGGAAACCTTAGTGGGGAACCATTGTACGAATTTGAATAGCATTGCCATACATAATGAAAGCGTGCCTACAACAAGTAAAACGGGTAAGGTAAAAAGATTAATTTTTTGAAATAAAGACGTTATCAAAAGCCCTGCCAAAGAAGAGCAAAAGGTAGTGAAGAGAATGGGCATAAAAATATCGGCAGGCATCTGTGCCCCCATTGACGCTCGAATAGCCATAATACTCACGGGTATTAAGGTTAATCCAGAGGAGTTGAGTACTAAAAATAGAATCTGAGCATCAGAGGCAGTGTCTTTTTTAGGGTTGATTTCTTGGAGGGATTGCATGGCTTTTAGCCCTAAGGGCGTCGCGGCATTATCTAATCCAAGCATATTGGCTGAAAAATTCATAATCATGGCACCAATAGAAGGATGTCCTTTTGGGATGCTTGGAAATAATGCTGAAAAAAAAGGCGCTGTAATGTTCGATAAAAGCGCAATAAACCCTGCTTTCTCTCCAATGCGCATAATGCCTAACCAAAAGGTCATAGCACCGATTAAACCAATGGATATGTTTACAGCGACTTCGCTCATTGAAAACACTGAGCTTACGAGTTCTTCAAAGGCAGTATAGTCCCCCAAAAAAAGAACACGTACTAAGGCATATATAAATCCGGCTACAATAAAAAAGACCCATATATAGTTTAACACCATGGCTTTAGTCTAATGTCGTTATTTTTGAGTGTTCGTATCCCCTTAAAAAATCAGCAGAAGCCATGCGTTTTTTACCTTCGATCTGTAGCTCTTCAATACATAGATAACCATCGGTTGCATAGACTTTTAAAAAACCGTTTTCAACTTCACACTTTCCGGGTTGTGCTGTGTCAGAAGTACATTTATAATGTGCTTTATAAACTTTGAGTTTTTTTTGATTCAAATAACAGTATGCCACCGGATACGGAGAAAGCCCTCTGATAAAATTATGTATCGCTTCGGCAGGTTGGTTAAAGTTAATTTTAGTGTTTTCTTTATTGAGTTTTGGGGCCTTTTTTAATTCTTCTTTATGGTTTTGTGTTTTGGTCGGGGGGATGGAGGTTT
This sequence comes from Flavobacteriales bacterium, assembly GCA_020629755.1. Taxonomy (GTDB): domain Bacteria; phylum Bacteroidota; class Bacteroidia; order Flavobacteriales_G; family JALEGO01; genus JAHDHZ01. The sequence continues at coordinate 3,968 of JAHDCS010000069.1, forward strand.
GAGCAATCAGGTCTAATGTCTCTAAAATTAATTCTCCGCCCGTTTCTTTTAAACGATCATGAAGATCTCCTGCAGAATATTCTGGGGGGATGCCTTGTGTTTGTTGTAAAATGATTTCTCCGGTATCAATTTTATCATCGATAAAAAATGTAGTGACGCCCGTTTGGGTTTCTCCATTGATAATAGCCCAATTAATTGGGGCTGCCCCACGGTATTGAGGCAAAAGTGAAGCGTGTAAATTAAAAGTGCCTTTTATGGGCATCTCCCAAACCACTTTAGGAAGCATACGAAAAGCGACCACAACAAAAACATCGGCCTTTAAGGTGTTGAGTGCGCTTAAAAAATCTGGGTCTTTTAATTTTAAAGGTTGCAGAATAGGGATGTTTAATTTTTCAGCACTTTGTTTGACCGCTGAAGTACTTATTTTTTTACCTCTCCCTTTTGGTTTGTCAGCAACGGTGACCACTCCCACAACAGGGTGTGTTGAACGAGCTATTTGCTCTAGGCAGTAAGAGGCAAATTCTGGAGTGCCAAAAAATACGATGCGTAAACTCACAAGCATAAATTTAGGGTTTCTTATTGAACTTACCCTATCTAATTCACTAACTTTGTACTACGATGCGTACATACTCTGAATTTATCGCTAAAACATTTGCTGGTCTTGAGCCTGTACTGAGTAAAGAACTTGAAGAACTAGGAGCAACGCACATTAAACTGCTGAAAAGAGCCGTACGGTTTAAAGGTGATTTACAGACGCTGTATCTCGCCAATTTAAAATGTCATACGGCACTTAAGATACTTATGCCCATACATTCTTTTAAAGCTAAGAATGGGGATGATTTATACAAAGGGATTCAAAAAATCACATGGAGCGCTTATCTTGATCTGGATCAAACGTTTAGTGTAGACGCCGCTGTATTTTCAGAGCATTTTTCACATTCAGGCTTTGTGGCACTCAAAGCCAAAGATGCCATTGTCGATCAATTCAGAAAAATTTTTAACCAAAGGCCTTATGTGCATAAGCACGATCCTGAGATTAAAATCCATATTCATATTGCAAGAGATTTAGTAAGTGTTTCATTAGATAGCTCTCTGGATCCGCTCTTTAAACGGGGGTACAGAACCGATAGCCACCGTGCGCCTTTAAATGAAGTGCTGGCTGCAGGTATTCTTAAACTTATAGGTTGGCAGCCCAGCATACCTCTAGTAGATTTTATGTGTGGATCGGGTACTTTTTTATTAGAGGCAAAACTATTGGCAAACGCAAATGGGCCTCACCTTTTAAGAGAAGATTTTGGCTTTAAACAATGGACAAATTTTGATAAAAAATGCTATGATTCGATCAAAAACCATCCCCCCAAAAAAACAAAACAACTGGTGTTGAAAGGTTCTGATAAAAACATTAGAGCCATTCATACATCAAGAGAAAGTGCGAGAGTTTTAGGCATAGAAAAAGGCATTTCATTTGAGGTGATGGATTTTAGATCGGTACGCAAACCTGAAGATCGAGGGGTTGTGTTGGTAAATCCCCCCTATGATTTTAGGATGAATGACAAAGACATTATTACTTTTTATAAAACCATAGGAGATCACCTAAAAACACATTTTTCTGGCTGGGACGCTTGGGTGTTAAGTGGCAATATAGATGCGCTTAAACACATTGGGCTAAAGGCCAGCAAAAAAATAAAACTCTTTAACGGACAGTTGCCTGTTGAGCTTAGAAAGTATGAGCTTTACGTGGGGTCAAAAAAAGACAAATGAATTTGGGGCTATTCCGGTCTTAAAAGAAGATACTTTCGTTTTATTTTCATCAAAAACAACCACCTCTCCTTGTGAATTAAAATCTTTAGCATCCGTGAGATAGACATGATTTTGATGCACATCTAAGCCATATAAAAACATAAATTCAGAGGCCGAAATAAAAGGATCTATGTTTTCACTGCTTAAGCTAAGTTTTTCCACGCCATTATGGGTGAAGTACAATGCTGAAAAGTCATCATTAAAAGCCATTTTTGCAGGATAAGAAGGAGGTAATTCTTCAGAAAAAGATAAAGTTAAGTCGTTGAGATTATAGGCCTGCATCCCTCCGTTTACTGTAGATGGCCAAGTCGTTCCAGCGCAAAACACCCATATGTTTTGTGTGTTGTCAAAGGCTAGGTATGACGGATAAGGCAAGGTAGAAATACTGTCTGTAATTTGATCAGAATTAACATCTAATAGGTAGATTTTATGATTGTCAGGCGCACTCACATAAGCGGTTTTATCTTTTAAAAGCATGTGTTCAGAGTTAGACCCTATCGGAATTACAGAATCTACTGTAAAAGTTTGGAGATTTACTATGCTAAGAGTGGTGTTAAATAAATCAGAAACATAGGCTTTAGAGGTAGTGATGGGCAATAAGTACCGCGGCGAATTTAATCCTGTTATTTCTCCAATAAGCTCAAAGCTACATGCGTCAATGCATTTGATGGTAGAGGAGTTGTTCACGACAATATAGATGCGGTCATCTACTTTTTGAATGCTTTGGGCGACATCCCCCAAAAAACCTTCAGTTTGAAGATTAAATACGTTTTCTATGATGGTGTCTGTTTGAGTGTTATAAAAGTCTACAGATGCATTTGCACTGCCAAATGCCCCTTCGTTTAACACAAACATAGAGCCGGTGTTGCAGTAGTAATTAGAGAGTTCAGGCTTCTCTTTCTTGCAAGCAAATAGAGCACATAAAATCATTGAGGTAAAAAGGTGAATTCGTTTCATAATATTAAATATTTAGGGTTAAAGTAAATCGATAATGCCTTAAGGGCATCGGGAAAAAAGGCTGATGGGCATATCTTGTATTTGCTATGTTGATAATTGAAAAAGAAGGCGTTAGGGTTTTGTCTTTTAGATCTAATTTGTAACTGTAACCAAAGTCAGTAAGCAGAAATGCCTCTAAATACAAAGACTCATCTCTTGTGGTATAGCGTTTAGAAGTATAGCTGTTGTGTATAAATAAATGATGGCGCTTATGCCGCATTGAAACCCCCGAAAAAGCCATTAAAGTAGGCGCATAAGGAAGGCTTAAGTTATAATGATCATCGGAAGATTCACGGTTAAGTGTTTCTGCCAAAGATACTTTTGCATGATGCTTCAGCTTTAAGTGCTTTTGCTTAATGATTGTTTGATGTATTGAGCATTCAATGCCTTTTACCCAAACATTTTGAAAATTTTCAGCACTCCAAATGCCTGCGTTTGGCTGCCAAGAAATCCAGTTTTGAATTTGTCTTGAAAAAATAGTGGCCGTAAATAGCCATTTGACTGATTCGTACTTATATTCTAGATGAATTTGATGGCTCAATTCAGGTTTTAGGTCATTGTTTCCGCCAGGTACCCAGTAGAGGTCATTAAGTGTAGGAAATCTATAATTTCGTGCCAAACTCGCTTGAATCTGAGATTTATCAAAGGCATAAGATAATTTTAAAAAGCCTGTAGCAGGGCTTACCCGATTAGAGAAGTGTTCGATCCCCCCGCCTAAAAGAAGATCAAATTGTTTAAACTGCTTGTTTAGAACAACACTAAGGTTGCCCGCTAATACACTAGCGTTTTCAAGAGTATAATTTTGTGAGACGGCCTGTATCCATTTTTGAGAGGCCGAAATATGCAACGGAAGTTTAGTGTTTTTAATAGTATAATCAAAAAGATACCCCAGCGTGTTAGAATGCGAGGGGGCGTCAATTTTTGCTTTTTGATCAATGAAATGAAAATAATCAGCCAAATAAAACCCTTTAAGTTGCATCAATGCGCTGGATGCTGTTTTTTTATAATATCCCATTAATTTATGGGCATGGTCTTTTTGAAAAGCAAAAGACTGCGCTGTTAAAATGTTTGCTGGAATTTCTCTATCGAGATATGTTCCCATATAACTGTACCCTAACTGTTGTTTGTTTTTAAAACGCCAATCTGCCCCGTGAGATAATGCTACTCTATGCGCTTGAGCATGTTCTCTTTTTTCTATTCTGAAGGATGCCGACTCATAGTTGAATCTATTGTTAAGATGTTCGTAGGAGACGGATGTTCTTGAATGATTGTTAAGTCGTCCTGTTTTAAGGGTAATTTGGGTGCCGTAGTTTTGATTAGAATTTGCAAAACATGACAATGATTTAAATGTAGAATCTTTGAAAAAACGCTGATGTGCTAAATGAAATGAGCCGCCAATAGAAGAAGACCCAAAGAAAGTGCTATTGCCCTGAGGTAAGAGCAAAAAACCGTCTAGATGACTAAGAGGGATTAAAGAAAGGTCGCTGAGTCCAAGCATTGGGTTTTGCACAGCGATGCCTTCCCAGAAAATAGGCATATGTGAGGCACTTGAACCTCTTGAAAGAAGTGTTTGTACGCCCGTATTAAATGACCGTTTTAATAATAAGTTTAGATTTTGCTCTAGGCTTTGATGCGCGTCAAACATCTGCGCATTAAGCCTAAGATGTTTAAAGGAGTCTTTTGCGAATAAAAGTTTTAAATCAGTTACTTCAATAAGCGGTAAAGTATGTTCAGAGGTATCAAAAATAGGAACATGCTCTTGAGAAGAGTAAGCTGCACATAGATGCAGATAAAGATATGTTAAGCTTAATAAACGCATCAATCAATGACATAATCCCGTGCCATACTTATTTTAGGCATTTGGCAGGTCTCCTGGCTTGTCATTGGCTATCCTTCCCTAAAAAAAGGTGGAGCTTTAGCGTCTGTAACGATGACTTACAGTAGCGGGTACTGCTTGTGTTTTGCACACAATTCCCTTAAGCACCAAATGCATGGCGAAGTTAC
>JAHDCS010000070.1 GCA_020629755.1 Flavobacteriales bacterium
GTATTTTACCTAAAAAAATAATATCGGCACAAACCCCAAGCTCTCTACATAAACTTTGCATACGCTGTTTTTCTGGACCATCACCAACAAATAAAAGCTTACTCTGGCTTTGTGTGCTGACTTGTGCAAAACTCCTTATAATATCTTCAATGCGTTTTACTTTTCTGAAATTTGAAGAGTGGATAATGATTTTTTCTTGATTAGGCGCATAGCTTTTTTTGAGCGCATTCTCTTTTGAGCTAAACCTTTTCAGATCAATAAAGTTGGGAATCACTTGAATACTCTTCTGAACAGGAAAGTTTTTAAGCGTATCTTCTTTTAAGCTTTCTGAAACAGCCGTAACAGCATCTGATTTATTAATGGCAAAAGAAATCACAGGTTCAAAAGACGGATCTTTACCAACTAAGGTGATATCTGTACCGTGTAATGTTGTGATATACGGAATATGAATGCCTTGAGCCGCCAATATTTTTTGGGCTAAAAAAGCGGCTGATGCATGCGGAATAGCATAATGCACATGCAGCAAATCTAGGTTTTCATATTTCACAACGTCCACTAACTTAGATGTTAGTGCACTCTCATAATGGGCAAATTCAAACAGCGGATAAGCACTAATACGCACCTCATGAAAGGTAATATTCTGAGCAAAAATATCAAGCCTGAAAGGCTGATCATATGAGATAAAATGTACCTGATGTCCTTTTAAAGCTAAATACTTGCCTAATTCTGTAGCTACAACACCACTTCCGCCGTACGTAGGGTAACATAATATCCCTATTTTCATGAATTTTGATTTAATTCTGCTTTTTCTACTGCGTTGTAAATCGCACGCATAATCTTGGTTCTGATATTCATACGTATAAGCTTTTTATTTTTAGCACTTGGGTGGATGCGATTCGAAAGAAATACATATACGATCTCTTTATCTGGATCAGCCCAGGCTAAGGTGCCTGTAAACCCTGAATGGCCAAAACTATCAAAAGAAATACAATCACAGGTAGGTCCTGGCGTTCCGTGTTTAGCTGGTTTATCAAATCCAATGGCTCTTCTGTTTGCGTTAGCAGGATATTGGGTTTTTGTGAATTCACGCACTATATCCGCATTTAAATACCGTTCGTCACCGTATTTACCCTCATTTAAAAAAAGCTGCATGATTTTTGCCAAATCATTTGCGTTAGAAAACAGGCCCGCATGCCCTCCTATCCCTCCAAACATAGCAGCACCCGGATCGTGCACATCGCCATGTATGAGTTGATCCCGAAACACGCGATCGTTTTCGGTTGGCACAATATGTGAAAGCGGAAAATCTTCTTTGGGCAAATAGGTTGTTGTCGCTAAACCGAGCCTGTTGTAAAACGTGTTTTTCACATACTCGTTTAAAGGCATATAGGTGATTTTTTCTATAATTTCTTTGGCAAAATAATACCCTAAATCACTGTATTTATACTTTTTTTTTAGAGAGTAATGGCGTGGTTATAATGCGCTCAAAAATAGTGTCTAGATACCCATGTGAAAGGTAAAGATTATCTGCCACTCTAATGTCAAAGTCAGATGAAAACTGATGTTGATAATACAAAGGATCAGGCCCTCCGTTTTTTTTTGTGGTTTTCGCATAAAATGGTATCCAAGGCACTAATCCTGCCTGATGAGAAAGTATTTCTCTAAAAAAAAGATCTGCATAGGGGCTTTGTTGCACAATTTCAGGAATATAGTAGCGCATCGGAATATCTACATCAAACTCACCTGTATTGGTTAAATGCATCAAGCTGAGCGTGGTAGAGGCTATTTTAGTAATCGATGCAATGTCGTATAAATGATGATTCTTAACAGCTCGAAGCGAATCATAGGTATGGTACCCAAAACTCTTATTGTAGATTACTTGACCCTTTTTAGCAACGAGAATTTGGCAACCCGGATAGGCTTTTTTTTTTACACCATCAATGGCAATACTATCTATAAGCGCCATATCTGTAGCAGATACCCCCATATGCTCTGGACTTGTATAGCCAAAACGCGTGGGTTTATCAATAACAACACCGCTACCGGCAGAAAACCGCCCAACACTTACAGGCAGTTGCCCTTTAATAAAAGTGCCTCCAAAAATAGCTTGAGCCGTATATTCTTGAGTGATATCGGCATTGTCATAACCGACTATAAGTCCTTTAAACGCTTCTAAATTTTTGATCTTATTAAGGGCGTACGGATTGGCATGTGACACTAATATTACAGGCTTTTGCAACGCTATTTTTTCAATGAATTGAAGTGTTGCTTTGCTTATACCATAGTTTTTATATGGGCGTTCATTTGTGTTATGCAAAGAGATAATTACTAGGTTATGCGCTTGAATTTGATCGAGTAGCTTATCTTGTATCGCTTTACTTTCTATGCTTGCATGAGTAAAAAAAGTTGCATTTTTATATAGAGAAATCGTTTTTTGAAAGGCATTAACCTTTTTGCTGCCAATCGCTACTGAGGCAATATTTAAGGTATCTAATCGCTTTAAAGGAATCAGATTATTTTGATTTTTCAATAAAGTAATAGACGCTTGTGTTAATTTTCTTATGTGGGCTTTATAAGCGGTCTTGTTTAAAGAATCTAATAAAGAAGGTGTCTGATCCACTCTAGTGTTGGCACTTTTAAACAGCCATTTTTTCGCCAGTAAAATCTTTCTGCATCTTTTAGCTATCTCTTTTTTAGAGACCTTGCCTTTTTCGATGGCTTGCTCAATTTTTTGAATGGCTAAAGGTACATTTTCTGAAAACAACAAGACATCATTACCCGCTAAAAGTGCTTTTAGATCTAATTCTCCGGGTGAAGAATAATTGCTAACCCCTTTCATATTTAAGGCATCGGTAAATACTAAGCCTTTAAAATCAAGTTCTTTTTTTAACATGTTCTGCACCACATTTTTTGAAAGTGTGGTGGCTACATTTGTAGTTGAATCTAATGCAGGCACATATAAATGCGCAACCATTACGCTCGCTAGATTATAATCAAAGGCTTTTTTAAACGGAAATAATTCTAATTGATTTAAGCGCTGTTTTGAAGCGGTGACAGTAGGTAAGGTCTTGTGAGAATCTTTGTCTGTATCACCATGGCCTGGAAAATGTTTGCCGTTAGCCATCACTCCTTTATTTTGCATGCCTTTAATATAAGCTATCCCTTTATCTGCTACATTTTCTTTTTGTTCACCAAACGAACGCGAACCAATCACTGGATTTTTAGGATTATTATTAATGTCTAATACAGGCGCAAGATTCACATGAACACCTATAGTTTTGCATTGCTCAGCAATGTCTTCTCCCATTTGCTCTATAAGTGCATTATCTCTAATGGCCCCTAACATCATTTGGCGTGGGTATTTCAATGTGCTATCTAAGCGCATGGCCAAGCCCCATTCGCCATCGATAGAAATCATTAATGGAATTTTAGATTTTTGCTGGAACCGATTGGTTAATCGAGCTTGTCTTAGCGGGCCTCCTTGAAAAAATATAAGCCCCCCAATATGATGCTTCTCAATAAGTACATCAATTTTTTTAGCATGATTTTCATCTCGATTAGAATACGCAGCCACCATAAAAAGCTGGCCAATTTGCTCTTTTAAAGACATCGTCTTAAGCACTGAATCTGCCCAAATTTCTTGCTGTTTAGTCACGAGATGAAAAGGCGAAGAAACAGCATCAGACCCCTCCTTTTTATCTTTTTTCTTAATGGGTTTTGATGTGGTAAAAAACAAGCCCGACACAAAAACGGTCGGAAGTATGAATAAACTTAAAAAATTACCTGTTTTTTTGAACATGGTTCAATTTAAGAAAAAAATCAATCTTTCTTTTCTTTTGAATCGCGTTTTTCAAACTTTTGATGAAGACTTATCTGCAGCTGATTTTTACTCCAATTATCAGTGGTTTGCTTCATGATTCCTAATTGAACTTTGAGCCCTTTTTTAAGGATATACCCAAGAGCAGCATAAGATCTATTGCGATCAAAAATCTCTACAGATTCACCAAGGCCAATCATGCGCTGGCCATTTATAAAAAGTTCATTATAAAAGGCTAAATACAGCGTGTTTTTAGTCATTTCAGCTCTATTAAGCGGAATGTTTAAAAATAAATTATACCTATACCGCGTTCGAAACGATTGATTTTCAACAAACCTTTGCTCATAGCGAAATCTATGATTCGTATAAAAACGTTTAGAAAACTGAACCGGAAATAACGCCTCTTGGTAGATCCTACTTTCAAAAGTTTTAGACTTATCTTGGCCATAAGCCCCGGTACTGATATGTCCGTAACCAAGGGTAAACATAATATTCGCTTGTTTTGGTGAATATGTTAGACCACCACGAAGCAGTAACTGCTCTAAATCACCACCTAGATTCCAGTTACGGTATTGTAGATCGCCCTGTACTCCCCATGATGACTCTTTAACTTTTGCATTAAAAAAATACATGTACCAGGCGCCTAATTTGTCTTCATCTATTTGAGTAAAACTATTCTTTGGCAAAAGAATACAAACAAGTATAATCGGTAAAATAAATGCCCTCATAAAAAATTAAATTAATGAGCATCAAAATTACATCTTTTAGACTATTTATTTTTCTATTTCAATACCATTGTGTAAGCGTATACATCACGATCAATCAATAATTTGGTACTGAAAGTCAATGTAGTCAAAATCATCGGTAGTTGTTTCTACAATAAAAGTGATTTTAATAAGAGCATATTGATTGGCTCCTCTTATTTTAGCCAAATATTTATCAAAGGTGTTTAAGTTATTATATGACATCTGTGGGGTATAGCCTGAATAGATGTTTTGAGCAGATGTTAGATCTGTAATACTGTTGTACTCAGCATCAGTAATTTTAACAAAACGCGTGCTATTTTTAGCCTCAAACTCAATGTTAAATTCTTGAATTGGGGTTCCGATAGGCGTAGTATTAGCCATGTCTTTTAATCCGTCTGACTCTGAAAGAAAACGTTGGGTGTGTGCTAATAAATCCCAAGCGCCAGCACTATCGCCATCCATGTTCCAGATTCGGCCAGTAAAAGGGGCAGAAATGCTGCCACAGACAGATGGACAACTTCCTCCACAATCCACACCAGTTTCGTCACCGTTTTGAACACCATCACTACAAGTTGAGCCAGATGGACAGCTCACAACACATGATCCACCACAATCAATACCTGTTTCATCACCGTTCTGTATGCCATCAAAGCATGTAGAGGTGCTACAAGGCGGACATATACCACCACAGTCTATAGAGGTTTCTAAACCATTTAATATGCCATCTGTACAACTCGGACAAGCACTAGGACATGATCCTCCGCAATCTACACCAGTTTCATCACCATTCTGAATGCCATCACTACAAGATTCACAAGCATTTGGGCAAGATCCCCCACAATCTACACCGGTTTCTCCTGCGTCTTGAATGCCATTCTCACAAGGCGGTGTGACCCCAATGACATTGGCTTGAACCGAGGTATTATCGATATCTACACCATCAGCGCCCCTAATTTTGATATACAAAAATTGACTTGCATTACTCCCAATGGTCCAATGTACAGATGCTTCACCTAAAATATTTGTTTTTACAACTTGTTGTGAAACACTCGCTCCAACATCACTAGGACTAAAATACACGTTTACAAAAGGAATCGGGTTGCCTCTAGAATCTTTAGCCTTTACTATAATCGGCTCAGACAATGTTTGATTAGCATTCGCAGATTGTAAATCACCAGAGACATGGCTAATCTGATACGGAAATTCATAGAGCGTATTCGTATAATGTGTATTTTGATAGTAATAATTTTGCCCTTCAAAAAATTTAAACAAGTTTGCCATAATACCATATCGAGTAAAGGCTTTAAGTGTTACATTAGCGTCAAAGTCTTCAGTAATCGCATCTATAGTACCTGAAAACCCAGCATGCCCAACCGGAGTTGACAAATAAGGCCCAGCCACACCATATATTTTAAATGTCAATTTTGGCGTAGCCCTTAAAAAGAAATTAAAATTAAAGTCTTCACCAACTGCACCAACGTCTAACGAATTATTAGAGTCGTAGTCTGCATACGGAATAACTGTTTGGTCTGAATATTCTATACCAGCAGAAAATATATGCTCAGAGACTATATCTATCTCCGTATTAAAATAATTAACAAGCCCTGTCGCTGAAAGGCTAAAAGTAAGTTCAGGCACTGTTACAATTGGCACATAGCCCACCCAAGTCACCAAAACTTTGTTTACTTTAATTAAATCTTTCTTAAAAAGAGAAGAGTCTAGCGAAGTCGAAAACAAAGCCTGTTTAACCCCAAAATCAACCGTATAATCTAAACGTATTTTAGATCGATCAGTCCCTAATTTCATATAATTCACTACACTATCAGTGAGGTCAATGTCAAAAGAAAAATTAGGATCTAAAAGCAAATTTCCATTACTTAAATTTATCCAAGATTTTTCATTAGGGTGTGTTAAAAACCCACTAGGAAGAGGTATATTAAGTTTAAAGTCTTGATTTTTAGACGCTGAAAATGCATTACCAAGATCTAAATCGCTGTGAAAATCAAGCCTTTTAAATGCCTCTTCTAGGGTAGCTTGTACGGTTTGAAAAACCAAATCACCCCCTGATATTGATACCTGGGTAACTTTTCTTAAGTACCCTTCACCCGTATAGCCAAGAAGAATATTACCGGGTCTGAATAGACTTTTTTGATTGGCAGACCCTCTGTATTTGTATATTCCATTTTCTAACTCTGCTTGAGTACTTGAAAGTTTAAAAAGGTTACTGTCAACCACTACCACATTATCGTAAATAATTGCCGAAGACTCAAAGTCATTTTCAAATCGATCTTTTTTACACCCCAAAAATAGTAGGCCAAATAGAATAAAAAAGAAAGGTATAATTCTCTTCATGAGCATGTTTACGAAGAAAAACACCCTTGGTTACAATTTTTTAACTTTTAAATCTAAAAAATTGTAACCAAGGGTGGCTTGGCATCTGATTTCATTCCAGATAATATTGTAGAGCGCATTAAATCCAATTTTAACTTTACCAATATTATATTCTGACCATAAGCCCGGACTCACTAATACGTTTTTTTGCTCTCGTGCAGCAGGGTTTAAATATAGAAAATGATTTTTCCATAGATTATACTCTAATGTAAAGTGTGGAGATAATCTAAATCTTTGCCTATGTACTATATTTATATGTGTACCAAAACCAATGTAGTTTTCAACGGCTTTTTCTCCATTAAACCGACTATAGTGTACTGTTAAATCTAATATCTTATGAGTAGGCACAATACCTTTTATATGCCATCCAAATTCACTAATCTTCGTATTAAGATCTGCCCCTAGATTTAAAGAAAAATACTTTTTTGGTTTTACAATAGATATTCGCTTCTCTTGAGCGTAGGTATTGACACTCACCCAAACAAGGATAAAACTAAGACTTGATATTTTTATGTAGTTGAGCATTTAAGTGCGCTATAAGCAAAGAACTTGTCTGATTAGAGTATGTCTTATCCAAACACTTCTTTACCCACCTGATGCCTTGTACGACATTGGTGATAAAAAGTTCATCAAAATCTTCTAAATCTTGTACATAAATTGATTTTTCAATCACTTTATAGTTGTGTTTTAGGGCTAATTTTAAAATGTTATCTCTGGCAATCCCTTTTAAAAAAGTCTGATTAGGCTTTGGCGTAATTAAGGCATTCTTTTTGACCGCTATAATGTTGCCATTGATGCACTCGCTAATTTTTTTAGACGAAGATCGCAAAATGGCATTATCAAAGTCGTTTTGTTTGGCCCAAATTCCGGCCAAAATGTGATGTTGATAACGCAAACTTTTAACTCTAAAAAAGGAGTCTTTGTGAATGCTTTTATTATAAACACCAAGATGCACCCCTTTTTTGTTTAACACATAACCTTCACTTTTAATCCTTTCAAACATGATTAAAAAAGCTCCTTTATTCTCTTCTGGCGTGTATTTTCCTTTGGCATTTCTCCAAATATGAATTTTCACACTTGCACTTTGCAACGCATTTAGTGCCATTAATTTTGCAAGAGCTGTTTTTACTTTTTTTAATTCAAGATCAATACACAAGGTCTTCAATCCATTTTTAAGACGCTTAAAATGATCTTTTTTAAAGACTACTTTGCCGTCTATTACCCGCATAGTGTCAAAAAAAGCATCTCCATACAAGAAACTTCTGTTCTTAAGCGGATCTATCCGTAATTGTGATTTTTTAATCCACTTACCCTTATAGATAATAATGTCGTTTTTCATAAAAAACTATCTACACAAGCCACTGTTTTATTTGGGGGGATTTGTTCTGCTTTAATGCCTAATTTTTCAGCGGCCTGAACATCGGTTAACTTATCCCCTATCATTCGCGACAAAAGCGGATCAATTTGGTGTAAATAAAGCGCCTTTTCAAGCATCAAACTATCCGGTTTTCTACATAAACATTGACTTAGTGAACTGTGATGCACACAATAGAAAAAATCATCAAATTTAATGTGCTCTTTATCAAATTCTAAGCGGATTAAATTATGAATCATCTCGACTTCTTTTTGCCCATAGCGCTTTTTCTCTATTCCGCCCTGATTGGTGATGACAATTAGTTTATATCCTTTTTCTATTGCTTTTTTTAATAGCGGGAGGATGTTGGTATTAATCTGCGCATGTTCTTTTTGGTAGTTATAATCGCCTCGTTCTAAAATCAGTACCCCATCGCGGTCTAAAAACA
>JAHDCS010000071.1 GCA_020629755.1 Flavobacteriales bacterium
TTTACAACCACTTGACTGGTCAAAATCGATTGTTTTAAATAAAGAAGGAGAAGCCTGTAGCCTTTGCGGAGCTAAGCCTCAAGAGCAGTGTAAAAATGCAACTTAATTTACTTTTAGAGTTCTTTTAAATGCTTTAAGGGCGGTAAAATTGTTTAGTAAAATAGCTTTGAAAACCATCTTGTTCAAGACGCAATATTCTACTTCCGTTAAAAGGAGTTTTAAACTGAATACCATTATGGCTTGTTTGCCCTTTTTCTTGAATTTTTCCATTAAGATGAAAAATGCTATAGTGATATATGTCTGAGAGGGGTTTAGAGAATATGATAGCTTTTTTAGTCGTAGTGATTGATATATTTTTGGAGGGTAAAATATTGGAAAAATATGTTAAGGGGATTTCTGATTTAGAAAAAAATTTGAGAGAATTCTCGGCAGAGAAGAATCCATCAGAAACTACTATTTCTAAGCATGAATCAGCTAATAAGTTATATGCACTAACATTATAGCCGATGCTAATGCCAGACCAAAAATCATTAGTGTCAATAAGAATACATTCAGAATCTGAACTATCGAGATAATAATTAAGAATATGAGTGCCAACATCAACGCCAGTAGTCAAATAGTCAATTTTTTGATTTAAATCAATATCACTCAAGAAGGCGGTTTCATTATGATTATCACAATTTGTAAGTCTTTGTGAAAAATATAATCCAGTATCTGACCCTAGGTAAATATCTGTGTAACTAGGGAAATCACTTATGTATTCAGTTACTTGAGCAAATAAATCTACATAACCATCATTGTTAATATCATGAGACTCATAATCTGCATTTGATGCGTTTAACATTCGTTTTCTCATTAATTCAATACTATCTAGAAAAAAAGATTGGTAAGGCAATCCGTTATAACCATATATGATTTCAGCTAACCCGTCATTGTTAAAATCCTCAACATTCATATCATTAATAATGTAGTTAGAGCTATCTAAATAATTGTGATTACTCGAAGCAATTGTAGAACAAAAAAGAGATGTGTCGCATATAGAAATGGTTCCATTGCGTTGGGCGCGGTATAGTTTTTTGTCATAAAAAGCAACTGGTAAAGGGAAGGCGTGATCGTTATGGGTTTGAAAAGTAAAAAATTCAAAACCATTAGCCGTATTCTTAAGAACACCATAGCTGGTTAATAGGTCAACGCGTTGATCGTTATTATAGTCTTTAAGTACTAGGATTTCACTTGATTGATTTCTTAAATTAAAGCCAACTGGGCCTTGGTAATGAGGATTGATAAAACCAATACTTTTTTTATAGATATTTAAGAATGAGTTATTTGCATTATTTGCTCCGAATCTAATGTTAATGGCTATTTCTCCAGTAATTTTGTGAGTCGTCAAATAGGCTATATCAGGAATATTGTCACCATTTAATTCTGCCGATTTTATTTGTCCTGAAGAATATGGGCCTATATTGATTTCCTTGATTAAAGAATATTCAATATTTTGTGCAGTGATATAACAATTTAGTATAACACTAAAAAATAGACAAGAATATTTCATCCTACTAATATAAATAAAATAGAGGGTCGAATTATTCTTAAATAGAAGATCAATAAATTAAGGTTTTGCTTGATAATCAAATGGGTTAGGGATAGGAGCGGCATCCTTTTGCTGCAGGCAAAAGATACAGCGGAAAGCCCGACCCGAAAGGGGAACCCCAAAAACTAAAAAGATTTAAAAACGGATGCCGAACACTAACACGTCGTCGGTTTGTTTTTCATTGTTTCTCCAGGCGTCAAATTGTTTTTTAATGTCAAACTTTAAATCGATTAGATTTTTTTGTGCATAGGATTCTAGAATGGTTTTGAATCGAGAGGTGCCAAACTTTTTGCGGTCTAATCCGCCAAATTGATCGGTGATGCCATCGGTATACATGATCAGTGTGTCGCCAGAATTAATACTGAGGGTAAAAGTTTCAAAGGCTTTAGCTTTGGCGTCAAATTTACTGGTGCCTCCGACAGATCTCAATGTAGTTTTGAGCTTTTCATTGATTCCGGTTTTACGTAAAACAAAAGCACTGCGCTTTGCACCTGCAAATTCAAGGCGTTTTTCTTTGGGGTAATAGCAGCCTAAAAAGAGGTCTAAGCCATCTTGAGAATTCTTCTTGTCTTTTTGCTTCAGGCGTTCAACCAAACGCAAATGAAGCGCGTTGAGTATGTCTGAAGGTTTTTCAAAGGCATGTTCTTGGGCGATTTCATCGAGGAGTTGTTTGGATAAAACCGACATTAAAGCGCCAGGAACGCCATGCCCAGTACAGTCTGCAGTAGCAAAGTAAACCGCATTTTGTTTTTGGGTAACCCAATAAAAATCGCCACTTACAATGTCTCGAGGCGAATAGTAAATGAAATGCTCTTTGAACGTTGTTTTCATTAACGATTTGGGGGGGAGTATTTTTTCTTGGATCGATTGCGCAACCGTTATGTTTTGTAGGGTGTCGTTTTGGCTTTTTTGAATTTCTTTTTTTTGCTTTTGAATGGTATGGTTGATGTGTTTTCTTTTTTTAATACTCATCACAAGAAGTACAAGTAAGGCAGACAATAAAGCCCCGAGAGTGCCTAAGAAAATATTTCTTTTTTGTTGTGCTTCTAATTCTTGTGTTTGGATTGCAATTTCTTGCTCTTTTTCTTCAGAAGAAAAGCGTTGTTTGAGTTCAAGTAAAGAATTTTGATTGGATTTTTCTTGAATATACTGATTGATTTTAGTGTGTTTTTCTAAATAGTTTGTGGCTTTTTTAAAGTTTTGATTCTCAAAATACTGATCTGCAATTTTAAGTGTGATCTCAGATTGTTTTTTATGTTCGCCCATTTGTTCAAATAATGATTCGGCTCTTGTGAGATATAGAATAGATAAATCTGTGCGGTTTTCTAGTAAGCTAATAGAAGCCTTTATTTCATTAATGCCAGCTTTTAAATACGTGTTTTGTTTAGGGAGTTTTTCAGCCGACTCAAGTGCTTTTTTTGCCTCTTTGATTTGTTTTAAACTGGTGTGCGCTTCTGCTTTATTCACAAACGCATAGCCTAAAAGGTTCGATTCTTTGGTGGTCGTAAAAATTTGAATGGCTTGGTTTAAATTTTCAATAGCTCTTTGAGACTGCTGGTGTAAGATTTGTAATCCGCCTAAATTTAAATACGCAGACCCTAACCCGTAGAGATCTTGAATATCAGATTTAATTTTAATGGCCTCTCTGTACTTAGAATAGGCAGAGTGGTAATCATTTAAACGCTGATAGAGGTAAGCGATGTTAATATACGAGTCTGAAATTGCTTTTTTGTCGTTTATTTTTTTTCTTATTTCAAGGGCTTTGTAATGTGTTTTGAGTGATTTTTGATATTGCCCGTCTCGATTATAAGTGATGGCTAAATTGTTATAAGCTCCGGCAAGGCTCACAAGATCATTGTTGCGTAATCTTATTTTTAATTCGTCTTCTCTGTACTTTAATGCCTGAAAATACAATACTTTTGCAACATAAAAATCACCAATTTTTTTGAGCATATTGGCTTTGTCTAAGTCACTTTCACAGAAGGTTAAAGCATCTTCAAAGGCCTTATATTCTTTGTTTTTTTGCCCCTTTTGAGCGTAAGTTTTGCCAAGTTCAAAGTAAAGTGATGCTTTTTGTTTGGGGTTGGTAGACTGCTCAATGTTTAAAAGCAGTTTATCTTGCCCCCAAGAGACACAACAGCACATCAGTAGGCTAAAGGCTAATATGTATTTTAAGAGCTGCATTGAACAATAAATATAAATGTAGTATTACTAAGTGCTGTGGAGCTGGGTAACGGGTATTGTTCCTTAAAGAATTTCTTTTTTTCTGAAAATTCCTTTGGTATTTTTTCTATGGGAAGCTCTAGATGTGAAGAGTAAAATACAATTTGCTCATGCAATTTAAGTGGTGCGTTATTTTGAAAAGTTATAGGGCTTCTTTTTAACTGATCAAGCGAGAAACTTACGTGCTTATGTACTGTGTTGTATTTAATAAGGTCAAGTTGAATGGAAGAGTCGTTTTTTTCGTCTTTAATTTTTTTATAAAAGAGCGTCTTAATCTCTTCAGTAGTCAGCGTGGAGTGTTCTAGTACGATTTTTTTGATTAAATCTAAGGCACTAATACATTGAAGCGCTGCCGCTACACTTTTGTGTGTTGAGGAAACGAACCAGATGAAAAAATCTTTATTGATCTTTGAGTAGCCATACAAAGAGTCATGAATAGGCGCACTAGGATTAAAGAGCAAAAAATAGGGTTCTTGATCTATGGGTTTAGAGAGCAAGGAGCTGCATATTTTTTTAGCGTAATCAATGCTTTCCATAGTATGGATTTGTTCTTTTTCAAGTATTTTCTTTTGTTCAGAAAGTACGCGATTGGCTAGAATATTTTTTTGCAATACCCGATACAATAAAAATGAAAGCAAGAGTAAAGACGCCCCAAAAACGCACAAAAAAATAAGTAACTTTTTTCTGAAAGATATCTTATTTTTTTGTGCGTTTAAAACCCGTTCTTTTTGTTTGTTTTCATATTTCTCAGAGAGTCCTTGAATTACAGAGGTATTGTTTATTTTTTCTAGAGTATCTGAGAGAGCACTGTGCTTTTTTAAAGCGCCAAAGGCTTTTTGAAAAAGATGGTTCGATTTGTATAGCTCAGATAAAGACTGATAGGTTTCTTTTAACTCTTCAAGATCGTTCATTTCCTGAAAAATCAGGGCTGATTTTTGAAAGTAAAACTCTGATGAGTCTATTTTATTTTGACTCTCAAAGATTTCGCCATATAACCTATAAATATAACCTTGTGGTCTTAAGTGTTGTCTTTTAAGATTTAAATCATGGGCTTTTGAGGCATGTAATCGGGCCATATCTATACTGCCTAGTTCTTTATATGCAAATGCTAAACTTGTTAAAGCATAAATTGAACCTTCGACATCATTGATTCTTTGATACGTAGCATATGCTGAATCTAATAAAGGAAGTGATTGTCTGACTTTGTTGTTGTCTAAGTATAAGCATCCTAAATTAAGATACGCATCACCACTAAGAGAACTAAATTTTATTTTTTGAGCAAGGCTTAAAGTTTTTTTAAAGTATTCTTCTGCTTTTGTATTGTTTTTTTGTATCTCGTAGCTACATCCAATATTGAAGTAAGAATGTGCAATCGATTGTTTATCGTTATTTTTTTTTGCAATTTCTAAAGCTCTTAATTCGTATGCTAATGATGTTTTATAATTGTTTTCTCGAAAATAACATACAGATAAATTAATATATACATTATTTAATAATGATGTATTTAACGAACGAAGTAAGTGTTTTTCAGCTTTGTGAAGGTGTTCTTTAGCGCCACGTATTTCATGTATGTTTAACAGTATAGATCCAGATTTTTCATGAAATAAAGCCTTGTAATCTGTTGGATTTTTCTTTTGTAGTGCACTGCTTTTTTTCAAATAGTAAAGCGTGCTATCTGTATTGTTAAAGCTGCTGAAATACTCTGCTATTTCAAGACATGTAAAAAGACGGGCAGAATCATGTTGTGCATTGGCAAAACTATCTTTTAACTTATGTAAATGAGTGAAGTCAATCTCAGCCCAAAATAATTTTGGAAGACCTATGCTTAAGAGGATTAGGTATGTTTGTAATGCCTTGATAGATTCCTTGATTTAAGTGAACTGAATGCCGATAAGTAGCATGTCATCAATTTGTTCATGATTAGATTGCCATAATTTGATGTATTGTATGATGTTTTTCTTTTGACTGTCAAATGAATGCATGTGATTGTCCATCAAAAGAGTTTTAAATTGTTTGCTGCCTAACTTTTTGCGATCTGGTCCGCCAAACTGATCAGTGATTCCATCCGTAAACATGTAAAGCTTAGTTTTTGGGTTTAATGTCAGTTTATGGGTTTCAAATTTTCTGTAGGTGCTGGTTTCATTTTTTCTTTTTCCGCCAACTGATTTAAGCGTTGTATTTAAAGAGATAAGCTTATTTTTTTCAATCAAAAAAGCCTTATTTCTTGCGCCTGAATACTTTAGTGTTTTTTCAATTGGGTCATGAATACACAAGAAAAGATCCATGCCGTCTTGTGAATTTTGATCGGATGTTTGTTTTAAGTCATTGACAATGCCTGTATGAAGTTTTTCAATGATTTTGCCTGGGTCTAGAATGTTTTGAATATTCACTATTTCATTGAGTAATCTATTGCCTAAAATTGACATCATTGCTCCAGGTATGCCGTGGCCAGTACAATCAACAGCAGCAAAAATGTATTTATTTTGCACTTTAGAGAGCCAAAAAAAATCACCACTAAGCATTTCTTTAGGCTTATGAAAAATGAAAGAGTCAGAAAAGTGAGCCTTTAATTGCTCTTCGGTTGAGAAAAAAGAACGTTGAATCTTTTGGGCATATTGGACACTTTCAATCACGTTTTTTTGTTGCTTTTCGATCGCGTTTTTTTGTCCGCTAATAATTTGATTTTTATGTTCTAAAATTTTATTGTTTTTCATCCTAGAGTATAGACTTAGACCAAGAGTCAGAAGTAAAATGCTGAAAATAAGCCCTATAATGAGAAAGAAATAATGTAGTGTTTTGGCTTTTTCTAGTTCAAGATTTTTAATTTCAATTTCTTGTTGTTTTTGTTCAGATTCATATTTTTCTTGTGCGTTGGTAAGCATCAGTTGGTTTTGTTTTTGATCGAGAGAATCTTTTGTGGTTATAAATTTTTGAGTGTAAGCGTAGGCTTGTTTGAAATTATTATTGTTTTGATGGATTTTAGAGATGTGTTTATAGCACCTTAAAAGGTCTTCAGATGACCCTGTTTCTTTGAACAAAAGCGCTGCTTTTTGATAATAAAAAAGGGCGGAGTCTTTTTTATTTGTGATTTCAAAATGTTCAGCCATTACAGAGGCTATTGAAGCTTTCATGCCTGTACTCTCAATTACTTTGTTAATCTGCAAAGCTTCGGTGATGTTGTCTACATAAGATAAGTGGTCTTTTCTCTTTACATCTATCCAGGCTAAATTTGAGTATACGATGCAAAGGTTTAAACTGTCTGGCAGGTCTAAATAAAGATCTTTAGCACGGTTCAGATAATCAATGCCTTTACTAAATTCATTTAAGTTGGCATAGATGATGCCAAGGTTTGTGTAAGTATTTGCAATGGGGTATTGATCACCAACTTTCAGTTTAATGGATAGTGATTTTTTATAGTTAGAGATCGCTTTAGAATACTTTTTTTGATAATCATAAACCAAAGCAATATTGTGATAGCACCCAGCAAGTCCGGCGAAATCTTGGGTTTTCTCCTTTATTTTTAGGGCTTTGAGTTGGTTGTCTAGAGCTTCATTATACAAACCTGAATGGGCGTATGTCACACCTAAATTATTGTAAACATGCCCTAATTTTACAATGTTTTCTAATCGTAGTCTTAAGGCTTTCTCTTTTTCAAAATAATATAAGGTTCTTTGGTAATTTCCTTCTTTTAGTTTCAAAAGTGCCATTTGCTTGTAAATACCTGCAAATAATTCTGAAGGATGATTCTTTTCTTTAAGCAAAGAAATACACTGGGTTAATAATGCTTGTTGTTGTGCTAAATTTAGATTTTTGTGTGTCTTAAAATGTGTAAAAATTTTTCTCGCTTTTGTAGAATCACTTATTTGCAAAGAAAGAATGGAGTCAAGTGAAAACCCCCATGTGTCAAATGAAAAACACGCAGAAAAAATTAAATACCCAAGGATATATTTTTTAAGACCCAATTCTCTATAATTTTCAATCCAAACTCACTTAGTATAGACTCTGGATGAAATTGTACGGCTGATAGGTCTAAAAAGTTATGTTTTATCGCCATAATTTTAGAATCTTTACGGGTTTCAGCAGTGATCTGAAACGGCGTCTTTTTCAGGCTATCTGCATTTGCTACCCAAGAGTGGTATCGGCCAACATTAAAGGTGCTCGGGCAGTTATTAAAAAGATAATGGTTTCTTGTAATCTTAATCATTGACGACTTACCATGACAAACTTTAGGGAGTTGTTCTAGTGTGCCTCCAAAATAGTCTACTAAGCACTGAAGCCCCAAACAAACCCCTAAAATTGGTTTTTTAGCAACACAGGCATCTAGTATACGCATAGTACTTTCTGTAGATGATGGTAAACCAGGCCCCGGAGAGATAAGAATTTTATCATACTTTTTTAA
>JAHDCS010000072.1 GCA_020629755.1 Flavobacteriales bacterium
AAAATTTAATCAGTTTCTTATAAGAAGATTTTGAGTGAAATCAAATCCTATTTAACATAATATATATTATTTGTCAATTGTATATTAGGTTTTGGGGGGATAAGGATAAATTTCTTCGTAGGTTTTAAATTCTTTTAGATTGATTCTTCTGTTGATATGTTTACGCTCAAGTTCAGAAGGATTTGATAAGCCAGATGCGGATAAAAGCTCTAGAAAACTTTCCATGGTTTTTTTGTGAAAAGAAGCCACTCTTTCAGCCTTACTTTGAACATGAAGCCCTTTAATTAAGGTTTTGTTTTGTGTGGCAACGCCTACCGGACACGTATTGCTGTTACACTGTAAAGCTTGAATGCAGCCTAAAGCCATCATCATGCCTCTGGCGCTGTAACAAGCATCTGCACCTAAGGCTAAAGCTTTGGCAATATGATAGCCCGATACTATTTTACCAGCAGCAATAATTTTAATTTCAGATTTTATCCCCATTTTAACTAATGTATTGTATACGAAAACAAGTGCATCTCTATAAGGCATGCCCATACGGTCTGAGAACTCTACAGGAGCCGCTCCAGTGCCTCCTTCGCCGCCATCAACAGCAATAAAATCGGGGAAAATATTAAGTTTTCTTATCGCCTCACAAATGGAGATGAATTCAGCTTTTTTTCCGATGCATAACTTAAAGCCGACAGGCCTTCCGTCAGATAAATCTCTGAGTTTTTGAATAAACAACAGCAGTTCTTCGGGGGAATTAAATGCTTTGTGGTATGGAGGCGAATGTACAGCAGTATGCGGTTTTACCCCTCTAATTTGTGCTATTTCTTCAGTGTTTTTTTTTGCTGGTAAAATGCCTCCATGCCCCGGTTTAGCACCTTGAGATAGTTTTAATTCTATCATTTTGATGCTTTTAGGCGCAACCGTTTTTTTAAACTTATCTTCGTCAAATCCTCCGTCTTGGGCACGGCAGCCAAAATATCCAGTGCCTATCTGATAAATTAAATCGCCTCCGTGTTTTAAATGATAAGGACTGATTCCTCCCTCGCCAGTGTTATGTGCAAAATGGCCTATTTGTGCGCCTTGATTTAAGGCTTCTATGGCCCTGTTACTCAAAGAGCCATAACTCATTGCAGAAATGTTATACAGGCTACAATCATAAGGCACGGCGCATTGTGAGCTTCCGATGCGTACGGTGGGCAAAGGATGTGATTTATCTCTTTGCTTAGGATAAATAGAATGGTCAATCCATTCGTATCCTGATTTATAGACATCCATTTGAGTACCAAAAGGCGTTGTATCCGTTTGGCTTTTTGCTCTTTGGTAGATTAATGATCGGTAAATACGATTGAACGGACGTCCCTCCGTGTCAGTCTCAACAAAATACTGCATAATTTCTGGTCTAAAACTTTCAAGCACGTATCTAAAATGACCTACTACCGGAAAGTTTTTTAAAATCGCATGCTTTTTTTGAAAGATGTCATATATCCCAATTAAAAAAACAGGGGCTATACCTATTAAAGCAAAATAAAAATAGTGATGAAAAAAATATCCGCAGCCAATCAGTGCTGAGATTATAAGCAAAGAGATTATCCAAAATGCAGTTCTTGCCATATTACTTTTTCAAAAAAATAGTATTTATTTCAAAAACAAAAGAACATTAAATGAAAAATCATACTTTTAAAGAAAGCAAAATAATCCGTCTATGTATTTTAAAGTTCAACCCTTAGTACTTGTGCTATTTTTATTTTTTAGTGTATTTGGCAATAGTCAAACTTGTCAAATAAATCCCAATGCAAGTTATCCATTGGGATGGGGAGGCCACCCCTCTCCTTCTGATGGGCTTGATACAGCCATTCTTGGTGAACCTTATAATCAAGTGATTCAATTCAGACCTCCTGAAACAGCAGAAGATGTGGCACCAGATAATTGTTCGCCTTTTTGTGCATGGAATATTATAGAAGTAGAGCTTGTTTCTATTGATGGATTAGAAACCACTGGGATGAATCAGTTTGATGTATCTTGTAATCCGCCTAGTTGTTCCTGGCAAGGAGGAAGTGATGGCTGCATCATTATTAACGGCACCCCTTCTGCGGCGGGACATCATAATTTATGGATTAAAATGAATGGTACAGCTGATGGAGGCATTTTTGGCAATCAGTCAGAAAATTTTACGATTCACGATTATTTTATTTTTGTTGATAATCCTGCAGTGGGATTGAATACATCGGTAGACAAACAAGATTTTGTGATGACTCAAACTGGATACGCTACGGTATTTTCTTTATCTGATGAGCTTGTGCATCAAAATCCCTTTTTAGAAATAACCTCAATAGAAGGTAAACGTTTGCATGCCCTACATTTACGCTCTAGCACTCATTCTATAGACTTAAACAATGGGGTTTATTTTGTGACATTGATCTTAGAAAATAATGAGCGCATTAATAAAAAAATAATCGTAAATCAGCATTAAGAGAGTGCTTTAAGAATCACTTTTTTGCCCAATAATGCGTTTGAAAAGGTGAGAAAGTAAAGGCAATACATCTTTTGGATGTTTTACAGTTTCTAATACTTGAAGGTCTCCATTTTTCTGAGGGATCAATTTATACCTAAACACAAAAGGTGCTGATTTTTCCATACCTAATTGTCCAAATCTAAGATCATTAAAATAGAGTGTATCTTGTTCTTTAGAAATTGAAAACCAGTCTTTAGAAATTCTACGTAATCGATTTATTTTTGGATGGTCTTTTAAATCTCCTAACAAATGATGGTCTTTTGCAATACGATAAAATACGAGGTCTTGATTTGAGTCAAATAAAGAGTAATTGCCAATACACACACTGTCTTTTTGCATGATGTTGGCGTTCCACAAAATAGCATTTAAAGGAGATGGTCGAGTAGAAATGGCACTATACTCTATCGCTTGATGGTTTAGGTTATTTTCAAAAACAGAAAGTCCATATACTTTAGAGGCTATAGTGAAAAGCATATACATAGAGCTTAAGGCAAGTCCTGAAATGATTCTTTTTTTTCGAATAGTATTAGATCGGTGATATTTTAATATCAGTAAAATTGAGACTAAAATAGGAAGCGTATAAAAAAAATCAACAACAAAAATGTTGTTATAAGCCACTTTGTAAGATAAGGGCCAAAACAGTTGAGTCCCCCACGAGGTATGTGCATCTAAAAGTGGATGGGTAAATAAACTCCAGAAGAATAAACCACATAAATCTTTAAAATAATCCTTTGTTTTAAAAAATAACTTTTGGGTTAACCAAGCGAAAATCGGCGAAAAAATGATGCAAAAAAGAATTGAATGCGAAAATCCACGATGTATTTCAATGCGTGTTAAATCGTCTAAAAAATGACCAATGAAAACATCTAGGTCAGGAATCGTTCCGCCTATTGCGCCCAGCAACAATGCTTTGTTGCCTATTTTTTTGCCCATACACAACTCCCCTACTGCTGCGCCTAATGCAATTTGCGTAAGTGAGTCCAAAAAAAGTGTGAATTATTTTAGGAGTAAAAATTCGTAAAAACTACCATTAGAAATGTATTCGAGTTCTAAGGTATCTTCAATGAAAAAAACATCGATATTAGTGAATTTTTCAATGATAGAATCAGGTACTTGATCAGAAAATGTCGTGGATAAATAATTTTTACTGTTTATTGTGTATGTAAATGGAAAATCAAAGGCGTTCCCATTAGTCATTTGCCCTTTCCAGGTAGCAGAGCAAGGTTCATCTTTGGGGAGGCATTTCGGAAATGAGAAAATACTGCCATCAAATTCAACTGAGGTAATTTCACCGTTTGAACGCGTTTGAAATACTGTCCAATCTCCGGCTAAATCGTTAGCTAATTTTTTTTCTTTGCTGCATGAGCTGAGAATAAACCCAAACAACATTAAAGCAGTAAACAGCCTCATAATTCTTAATTTTTCTTAGTTACGTTATCTAGATCGTCAACTAAAATACGGCCACAATGTTCACAGAAAATAATTGATTTTTGCGCTTGAATTTCTAATTGTCTTTGTGGGGGGATAGAGCTATGGCATCCACCACATGCACCTCTTTTAACCGTTACAACAGCCAGCCCGTTTTTGGCATTTAACCGAATTCTTTGGTAACCGTCTAGTAAGCGTTGCTCGATCTTTTTTGATGCTTTTTCAGATTTACTGAGTAATTCTTTTTCTTCTTTCTCAGTCTCTTTAATGATTTGTTCTAGTTCTTTTTTCTTAGAGTCTAATAGCGCATTCTTGTTTTTAAGCGCCTCTTCTGAAAAGGTTAGAGATTCTTTTTTAAGCTCAATTTGTGCCTGAAATTCTTTGATTTTTTTCTCAGAGAGTTGTATCTCTAATTCTTGGTACTCAATTTCTTTACTTAAAGAATCAAATTCTCTATTGTTTCTTACATTATTCTGCTGTTCTTTATACTTAGAGATTAAAGCTTGAGAGTCTTTAATTGAATAACGTTTTTCTGTAATTTCATTCTCAACCCCTTTAACGTCGTGGTTAAGATTTTCAATTTTTGTTTCTAAATCTTCAACAGCATCTTCAAGATCTTTTACTTCTACCGGAAGCTCTCCTCTGATAATTTTAATTTTATCAATGGTAGAATCAATTTTTTGCAGATTAAAAAGCGCTTTAAGCTTTTCTTCTACAGGCAATGCTTGTTTATTCTTTTCAGCTGCTTTGGTACTCATAGATAATACTTAACTGGGTTAGTTGATGTTTTAACGATTCGGATGGCAAATTTAGGAAATTTTTCACGAAGTATCTCCTTAATGAGCTGATTTGTGAATTGCTCACTCTCATAGTGCCCTATATCGATCAAATGAATTTGCTCTTTAGCTTCAAAAAAGTCATGGTACTTTAGATCTGAGGTCAAAAGTACATCTGCCCCTTTAGCAATGGCATGCTTTAGAAGAAAGAACCCTGATCCTCCACAAAAAGCAATTTTTCTAACTTTCTTTTTTGTTCCAACAGCGTATTTAATAACGGATGTTTTGAAGGTCTTTTTAATTAAGGCTAAAAAATCTGATAAAGCCATAGCTTTATCAAGCGTGCCTATCATACCAGCGCCAATGTCTTTAGATGCATTTTTCAAGGCTAATAAATCATAGGCAACATCTTGGTAAGGATGATGTTTTTCCAGTGTTTGCACAATGAAATTCGATAAATAATTAGGAAAAATAACTTCTAATTTTTTTTCTTTTACTTGTTCTGTTATTCCTGATGTTCCTTTGTAGGGTTTTGCCTGTTGATTAGGTCTGTAGGAGCCTATGCCATCAGAAGAAAAACTGCAATGATCGTAGTTGCCAATTGCACCTGCACCAGCAGAAAAAAGGGCTTCTCTTAAAGAAGAAAAATGATCTATCGGAACAAAGGTTATAAGCTTAGTAAGAATTTGCGATTTTGGGGAGAGGATGTTCAAGTTTTTAAGTCCTAATTTTTCACCAATCTTATCATTAACACCTGCTTTAATATTGTCTAAATTAGTGTGGATAGAAAGGATGTTTATGTTGTGTTTTATTGAAAATCGAATGATTTTTTCTTCCCAACTTTGATTGCCTATTTTCCGGATAGGTTTAAATAAAATGGGATGGTGCGTAACAACTAAGTTTGCCTTGTGTTTTTTGGCATATTTTAGAACTTCTAGAGTGCAATCTAAGGCAATGCAAATGCCACTCACTTGCTGCGTTAGATCGCCTATGATCAACCCAGAGTTATCATAGCTTTCTTGTAGTGAAAACGGAGCCTTTTTATTTAAGGTCGAGAGTATATCTTGAACTAAAATCAATTAACTAATAATAGTTAGAAAGGCAAATCATCAGCCGAGGAATCATCCTGATTGGGTGCGTCAGATATATTGGGTTGGTACTGGCTTGTAATGCCACTAGCAGAAGATGAATCTCCGGCATTTTGAATGCGCCATGCATTTAAATTAACATAATAATTGCCATTGTATTCATTTCCTCTGATGTTAAAGTCCACTTTAACCTGTTGTCCAATTTCAAAGGCGTCTAATAAAGCACATTTGTCTTTATAAAATTCTAGTTTTATTTCTTGGGGATATTGGTCTTCAGATGTTTTGATCACAAAAGCGCGTTTAGAAAAGCCACTTTCAAAAGATTGAATATCCATGATTTTGATTAATTCTCCGTTGAGTTCCATAAGGCCAAAGCTACGTATTTATTTACTAATAAAATGAATTAATCATTAAAGCTAAGTAGACACATAAGAGCATCTTCAAAACGGTTCTTATTAATCAGGACCTTTGCTTTTTGATGGAGTTGTTTCTCTAGCATTTTAGAATCATCTTGATGTTCAATAAATAAGTCTGAGAGCATAGTTAATTTGTATTCATTGACTTGTGTTTCACTTGGTAGTTTATCAACAGATGCTAATTGAGCCAAATCATTGCCTGAAAGCACCGTGCTTTTTTTTATAGCTTCTGGCAATGCGTCAAATCCAATGCCAAGCTCAACACTCGGTTTAGGAACATCAAACAAGCTTTCTCCAAATGCTTTTATGTATTGATTACTCCCCATTCTACCTACAAGGCGCATTTTATCAAACGAAATAGTGTTGTCAGCTGAAATAAATTGGACATTGACATGAATCATTACAATTTCGGCCAACACTAAATTTCCTGCACCAGGGGCATCAGAAAGCTCAATGATCTGATTTACCTTGCATTCAAACGAGATTGGTGATTCTTTTATATACGGAACGGATATTTTTTTTGATGCTTCTTCTGTTAATCCGGCTTTAATATATTCATTTACACCCCTTTCATATTCACTGCTACTCAAAGAAGTTTGATGGACCATCTCAAAACTCACCATACTTATAGTACATTCTTTCAGCGTTTGTAAATTATCTAATGTATGTTTTGTGCTGCCATCTCTACCTCTTCGCGCTGGGCTAAATACACACAAAGGCGGTGCGGCGCTAAACACATTAAAGAAACTAAATGGGCTTAAATTAACCTGGCCTTTTGCATCTTTCGTACTCACCATTGCGATGGGTCTGGGGACAACACTAGACGTTAAGATTTTGAAAATATCTTTTGTAGATGTTTTTAGAGGATCTATTGTCATTGTAGATTTTCTATTTGATATAAAGGTAAAATAAATTATATTTGTCAGCCCGTAATTGCGGGTGTGGTGAAATTGGTAGACACGCTAGACTTAGGATCTAGTGCTTCACGGCATGGGGGTTCGAGTCCCTCCACCCGCACAAAAAACCTCAAGAGTATTCTTGGGGTTTTTATCTTTCTAATAGAAAGCTTTCGACATCACCAACTTGATTAATAAAAGAGAGATCAAAGGTGTTTTCATCCAATAGAATATCACAATCGTAAGTAAATATCTCAGAGGTGCTATCTATTAATAAACTTAGAAACATTTCTTTTCCGAGCTCGCTCACATTATATTTTATAGAATGATTCGCAGTTACAATCTCTGAGTAGCTGTCCCCATTTAAATCTATATAGGACTCAACCACATCTATAGATCTTTGGCCTGCGCAATCGTTTTTTTTATTTTCACACACATCAAAATAGTAAGTCCCTTTCGCAAATGGAACGTCATTGCCGTTGCGTTGCCATTTTTTTATTTGCCATTCGCCTTCTAAATCATCAACAGTTTTTTGATTCTTGTTACAAGAAAAACAAAAGAGAATACATCCTAAGAAATAAAATAATCGCTTCATATACACTTTATTTAAAATATCTAGCAAAAAACACAAAGGTAATAAAGCGTATTTGAGAAACTGTTGAAAAAGGATTTTTTATTCACTGTGCTATTGAATTCTGAGAGAAAATTATTTTATATTTGCGCTCTAAATTATGGCGAGGTAGCTCAGTTGGTTAGAGCGCAGGATTCATAACCCTGAGGTCGGGAGTTCAATCTTGCTTTTAGGTATATTCTATTATATACAAAATAAGCCAAGCATTAGCTTGAATTAGGTTTTAGTAATGAGATAACCTACATAAGATTCCTTAAACCTCACAAAACATTATAGCTACTAGCCTATAAGCTCTTTTTAAGAAACATTAAGTATCTTTGCTTACCGTCTACCCAAAGTTCATTCTCCACATTAAAATGACCTTTTAATGCCTGTAATAACATTTTTTTAGAATACCCCCCTACCCTTTCTTCAACTTTAATTTGTTGACATTTCTCATCGTTT